>JAUQVQ010000021.1:0-10672 GCA_039794725.1 Gloeomargarita sp. HHBFW_bins_162 | reverse complement strand
GGCGGCTTCGTTTTTCTTAGTAATGATTATTCTGGTGGCGAGTGTGGCCTCCCGGCTGGTCATTCGTCGTCCGAAAATGCGTTAAGTTAACGTTCCCTTAACATCGTTGGAGGTGTACTTATGGTAAGTGGAGCTTCCCCGCAGGCGCAACCGGTGTTCCGGGTGGAGAATGCCAATATTTTCTACGGTAATTTCAAGGCGGTGCGGGATGTGTCCCTGACCATTCCCAAAAATCAGGTAACGGCGTTTATTGGCCCTTCGGGGTGCGGGAAAAGTACGATTTTACGCTGTCTGAATCGCTTGAATGATTTGATTCCTTCATTCCGTTTAGAAGGGAAAATTACCTACCACGATAAAAACATTTATGACCCGGACATTGACCCGGTGGAAGTGCGCCGCAAAATCGGCATGGTGTTTCAAAAACCCAACCCATTTCCCAAGTCCATTTATGACAATGTGGCCTACGGGGCACGGGTGATCAATTACAAGGGGGATTTGGATGAATTGGTGGAGCGGTCTCTGCGGCGGGCGGCGCTCTGGGATGAAGTAAAAGATAAGCTCAAAGAAAGTGGGTTTTCGCTTTCTGGGGGTCAACAACAACGGTTGTGTATCGCCCGCACGATTGCGGTGGAACCGGAAGTGGTGTTGATGGATGAACCCTGCTCCGCCCTTGACCCGATTTCGACCCTGAAAGTGGAAGAATTGATGCACGAACTCAAGGCCAATTACACCATCGTGATCGTCACCCACAATATGCAGCAGGCAACCCGGGTGGCGGACATGACGGCCTTTTTCAATGCGGAAGCGACGCCCAAGGGCGGCAAAGTGGGACATTTGGTGGAATTTGACCTCACCAAAACCATTTTCGGTTCCCCCAAACAGCAGGCCACCATGGATTATGTGAGCGGTCGGTTCGGTTGATAACTACACCAATCGCTCCAGCCTCCCACGTACAAACGACCGGGGGGATAGCCAGCCCACTCCAGGGTTAATAAATTCACACAGGCGGTCACGCCGGAGCCACAGTAACAGATGACCTCCTGGGTATGGGGGGTGTAAATCTCTTGCCACTTTTGGGCGTAGGGTTGGGGCGGCAGGAGTTCCAACCAAGGCAGATTCACCGCACCGGGGATGTGTCCGGCCATTGGGTCAATCGGTTCCCATTCGCCTCGGTAACGGCGGGCTTCGCGGGCATCTACGAGGAGAATCGCCGGGTTATTGGCGGCGGCGATGACTGCTTCTCGACTGGCACAGTATTGCGTTTGGAGTGCAGGGGTAAAATTGCCAGAGCGGCGGGGCGGCGGTTGGGAACTTACGGGATAATCGCCCTGAAGGTAGGCTTCCCAACCCCCATTCAATAAAGCCACCCGTTCATGTCCCAGGTAGCGCAACAGCCACCACAACCGGGCGGCGGTGGCCAAGCGTCCCTGGTCGTAGGCAACGACGAGGGTAGTGGAGGTTAACCCCATGTCGTTTAGCTTGGCAGTAAATGTATGAACATCGGGTAGGGGGTGCCGTCCCCCGTGTTGACCGACAGGGCTGGATAAATCCCGGTTCAAATCCAGGTAAAATGCCCCCGGAATGTGGCTGATGTTGTACTGCGTTTGTCCCCAATCCGGTTGGGTTAGGTCAAAGCGGCAGTCTATGATTAAAACCTCTGGGTCATCCAGACGGTTCACCAATTCAGCCGGGGTCATTAAGGTTGCGGGGGACATCAGGCAGGATTCCTATTGTTATACGTCATTGGGGTTAATACTCAATTCTCGCAGTTTGGCGGCCAGTTGCGCCGCCCGTTGCTGGGCTTCCAAAGCCTGCCGTTGCAACCCGGGGATGTCATAGCACTTGCGCTCCCCCCGCCATAAACCCAGAGATAAGCTGAGTTGGGGATAAGGGGTTGGTAAAAAGAAGTCATTGAGCTACCCTTACCCAGAACGGGAGAGGGCAGTAGGATAATCGGGGGCTGTCGCCCCTGCGACCCCGTGAACTAACATTACCAAAAACTGTATATAGCAATCATCAAGAAGTGATGCCTCGTTCCCGTCTGCCCCTCTCCCAGAACGGGAGGAGGAACCATGATCGGGGGCTGTCGCCCTGCGACCCCTGTTGCCGATGCAAAGAGGCATCCCCCACCTTCGGTTTTCCAGAATCGTGAGGCGATAAAACGGCATTTTTACTCCCTTGCCTCCAAACCCGTAGGACTGACCCCCTGGAGTTGTTCAATCGCCGCTAAAGCCGCCCGTGACCCCGCCAAAATGTCCCGTTCCTCGCCCCCCAAGTACACCCGCCCAAAACTGCCAAACGGTTGCACTTCCAAAATGTTAATTAACGCCGCTTTTTCGGCTTCGTTGGCCGCTAGAGGGGCATAGGCCGCCGGTTCCACTTCCATAATGTATAGCGTTTGTCCGGCTAAAATCATCTGTCCCCGCCGCATCCGATTGATCAACTGGGCTTGGTGGGGGTCAAGATTGCGAATCACTTGGCTGGAGACCACCCGGGGTTTGAGACGTTGCCGTTCCTGAACTCCCAAGGCCGCCAGAATCGCCTGCCCCGCCGAGCGCACTTCCCCCTGCCGACTGGCATGAATTTCCAGCAAACCGTACAACCGTTCCACCACCTGTACCCCCGGTCGCACCAGATTCGATTTCAACGCCACATCGGTAATGCGATTGATTTCAATCCCCGGCGAAATTTCCACCCACAACGAAGCATCCCCAGGTAGGGGCAAAAACCCTGATGAAACCGTCCCCAAATAGGCCGCATACTGGGGTTGCAGGCTGTCAATATAGACATAACTCCGGAGAATGGCACCCACGTTTTGGCTGTCCAGCGCATCACCATACCTCAGTGTAAAGGGAAGAGGCGACGAATTTTTGCACCTTGGCGGCGATTCTGATACAGTAAAAATGCTGGTCAAATATAGGACGGCGTAGGATAACGTTACCCAAGGTAAGGAGTGATTTGGTCATGGACAATGTAGTGACCCTAGATTTTCAGAGTGATGTTTATCGGGATGCCTACAGTCGGATCAATGGCATTGTGATTGAGGGGGAACAGGAAGCGGCGGAAAACTACGTCCAAATTGCCGAATTACTCAGCGATCACCGAGAAGAACTACTCTCGCTCTCCAAAATGGAAAGCCGTCACAAGAAAGGGTTTGAAGCCTGTGGTCGCAACCTCAATGTCACTCCCGATTTACCCTTTGCCAAGCAATTTTTTCAGGGTTTGCACGACAATTTCCAAAATGCTTTTGCGCAAGGGGATGTGGTCACCTGTTTATTGATTCAAGCCCTGATTATTGAAGCCTTTGCCATTTCTGCTTACAACATTTATATTCCTGTCGCCGACCCGTTCGCCCGCAAAATTACCGAAGGGGTCGTTAAGGATGAATACCTGCATTTGAATTTTGGCCAACAATGGTTAAAAGCCCATTTTACCGAAGTAAAAGACCGTTTGAAGGAAGCCAACCGGCAGAATTTACCTTTAGTTTGGAAAATGCTGAACGAGGTGGAACAGGATGCGGCCACCTTAGGGATGGAAAAAGCCGCTTTAGTAGAGGATTTCCTGATTGCTTACGGGGATGCCCTGGCTGATATTGGCTTTACCACCCGAGAAGTGATGCAGTTGACAGCAATGGGGTTGGCCGCCTAGTTTTCGGTTCAGCCGAGGGAAAAAAACCGCATTTCAGGGCGATTTCCGCTATCCTGAGTAAGGTGTGTTTGGGAAATACCATCTATGTTTGGATTAATCGGCCATTTGACCAACTTGGAACATGCTCAGTCGGTTGCCAACGAGTTGGGTTATCCAGAGTACGCCGAACAGGGGTTGGATTTTTGGTGCATGGCACCCCCGCAAATTGTGGATGAAATTAAAGTCCGAAGCGTTACGGGGCAGGTGATTGAAGGTCGTTATGTGGAGTCCTGTTTTTTACCGGAAATGCTCTCCCAAAATCGTTTCAAAGCCGCCACTCGTAAAGTGATTAATGCGATGGCGCACGCCCAAAAACACGACATAGATATCACAGCCTTGGGGGGCTTTACGTCAATTATTTTTGAGAATTTTAACCTGGAACAAATCCGGGATATTCGCAATGTTTCCCTCGATTTTCGCCGCTTTACCACCGGGAATACCCACACGGCTTATATTATTACCCGCCAGATTGAATTGTCCGCTCCAGACATGGCGATTGACCTAAAACGAGCCAGCATTTTAGTGTGCGGAGCGACCGGGGACATTGGCAGTGGGGTCTGTCGTTGGTTGACTTATCGGTTTCCTGATGCGGACTTAATTTTGGTGGCGCGCAATCAACAACGGTTACAGGAATTTCAGCAGGAATTGGGCACAGGTCGGGTCTTATCCTTGGAGGCAGGTTTACCGCTGGCGGATGTGATTGTGTGGGTAGCCAGTATGCCCAAAGGGGTGGAAATTAACCCCAGTGAATTGAAAAATCCCTGTCTGATTATTGATGGCGGGTATCCCAAAAATTTAGGTACAACCATTCAACATCCGGGGGTGCGAGTTCTCAACGGCGGCATGGTGGAACATTCCCTTGATATTGATTGGAAAATCATGTCTTTGGTGAATTTGGATGTACCGGAGCGTCAGTTATTTGCCTGTTTTGCCGAGGCGATGTTGTTGGAATTTGAGGGGTGGCATACCAATTTTTCCTGGGGTCGCAACCAGATTACATTGGAAAAAATGGCACAAATTGGGGCGGCTTCGGTGAAACATGGCTTCCGACCCCTATTGACTTAGTCATTAGACCTCTTGCGTCAACTCGAAACCCTTGAACAAATCAAGGTTTCTTGGCTTGGGATTTTCTCCCCTCTGGGGGTCGGGGGTGCGCGCCTGTCACCCTTATTTCAAATTCATGGTTTTATCCCAAATTATTTTTATGCCTTCACTGATTTCCGTAAGGGTGTCAAGGAGTTGATAGGTAAAAGCTAATCGGGTATCTGCGTGGGAATGGCGAATCTCCCCTGCCCGTTCTGGTTGGTAAATCGGCTCTAATTCATACCCCGCATCATCTGAAATAATTTTCAGTAGTTCAACAATACTCACCGGGTTGCCTGTACCGAGATTAAACACTCGGTGAGATTTCAACACAGCCCCATCGAGTTGCGATGCCCTGATTAGTCCTTGGACGACATCTTCAACATAGATAAAATCTCGGGTTTGCAAACCATCTCCATAAATTATCGGAGATTGTTTGGTTTGATAACAGTTGATAAATTTAGATATTACACCTGCGTATTCCGAATCGGCTCTTTGTCTGTGTCCATATACATTAAAAAATCTGAGAGCGACATACTCCAACTGATGCGACTGATAAAAACTCTCGGCCATCGCCTCTAGGTTTACCTTCGTTGCGGCATACAAGGATTTAGGAAATGGTAAATACGATTCGTTCAGTGGGGGTTGATGGGCATCACCGTAAACGGCACAACTGGAAGCTAAAATCACTCGTTTCACATCATTATGTAATGCCCCCAACAAGATATTTAATGTACCGGTATTATTGACTGCGTGGGTTGTCCAAGGGTCTTGGATTGATTCTATGACTGAGGCTTTGGCGGCAAGATGAAACACCACATCAATACCAGCCATTGCGGAAAACAATCGCTCTTTATCCCGAATATCTCCCGGGATGAATTTAATTTCCGGGAGTAGGGTACGTACGTTATCTAAATATCCCGTTGTCAGGTTATCATATACTACAATTTCACCGGCCAACGATGCCAATTTGTTAACGAGGTGAGAGCCGATGAAGCCCGCACCGCCTGTGACCAAAACGTTCATTAATGTTGACCGTATCCCTTGTTCATTCTGGTAGCCAATTTTTCCCTCAGCAATGACAGAGCTTGCATAATAAGAAATTAAGAAATTAGCTCTGGACGATTGGATGCGTTTTTTTCTTTGGCAATTAGTCTACCACAATAAGGGTGCTTCTATAGCAATCCCCAAAGATTAAAAAACAAAAGGACACCTCTATTTATTGAAGCAGAGGAAAAGTTCTATTGCCAGAATGCCCAGATGACGGAGAACCAGAGACGGGGGCTACGCCCCTGCGACCGCTAATCATGAATTAATAGAGGTTCCCAAAAGGGGACCTCTATTTATACAAACAGGCAGAGCATTTCTTAGTGAGAATGCAGAGATTATGGAGAAGTGCCCACCTGCGACCGCTCATTGACAATTTTTAGAGATACCCTTTAATCTTACTGAGAATTAGCAACGAGAGTACCCACTACAACCCATGACTTTTAACTTTTTTGAAGGAGATATAAAGTACTGTGATAGCTGTCTGAGGATGATTTTTTTCATGCCATAAAATTAAAGTATTAGGTACGTGGGTAATAGAAACAAAGGAGGGTTCTATGCCTACACAGTGGATGCATCGGGGGATAAAATTAGGTGCAATTATTTTGGGGCTGGTCACAACTCAGGCGGCTGGGGCGGCAACGGTAACAACGGCTTGGGCACCGGGGGTGGGCACGCAGGATGACTGTCTCGCAATTGGGGTTGAAGCAGTGCAACGGGCGGGGTTTCGTGCGAGTGTGTCCCGTGACCGCCAGGGTGTCTATGGTTGGCGAGGTCAAGACAACATTTCCATCCGGTGCATTGCGGATCGGGATGTGGCTGCCATTTTTATCTACACCTGGGATGGCCGTGACAATGATTGGCTGATCCGGGTGGTACAGGATGCCTATCGCCGCTTGCCCCCGCCGCCCCTGCCCCCGCCTCGTTAGGTATTCGCCATTTGTCCATCGGGCATGATGGTTCGGGACAAATGTGCCCAGTCTAAAACGGCTTCGACCAGATAGGCTTGGTATAAATTGGCTCCCGTTAAATTCGCTCCGCTGAAATCGGTGCCCAATAAATGCGCCTGTTGACAGCGGCTGTTACTCAAGTCGGCGCCACTCAAATCTGTACCCGCCAAGTCTGCCCCGACCAACTGGCTGTCCCGCAAGTCCGCCCCAATGCCCACTGCTGACCGTAAATTTGTACCGTGACACCGGCTTTGCCAGAACACTGCGCCCGTAAAATCGGCTCCCTCTAAACAACTTTCCGCCAAATCCGCTTCGCTTAATCGTGCCCCTCCCAACTGCGCCTGAGTTAAATTCGCCCGCACCAAATCCGCCTGGTCAAACACCGCTCCAATTAGATTGGCCTGAGAGAAATTTGCCCCGGTTAAATTAGCACGGGCAAATTTTGCCCCCCCCAAATTCGCCCCCTGAAAATTGACGCCGACTAAAATCCCATCACTAAAATCCACCCCCCGCAAATCTTTTTGGGATAAATCCGCAAAGCTCAAATTTACCCCCGCAAATTGACGGCGACCCCCATCATAAGCCAGCAAAATATCCGTTACACCAAGCTGGGTTTCGGGCATGATCTCCGAGTCAGTAGGGGTAAAACCGCTTGATTGTCACCGGGGGGACGGTCGCTACAGGCTTCAAAAAATTCCCGCACCGGTGTGGGTAAATCCGGTAAAAAGAATTGGGCATCCCCCCAGGCAATATCCGGCCAAAAATGCCCCAACCGGGGAGCTAAAGACCGGGCTTGTTCAAGGGGTAAATTCAACGGCGGGTGGGTGAGTAAATGCACGATAAATTGCGGCGAACGTTGCTCCATCCAGGCCCGGGCATCCTGGAGTAAATGCGGAGCTTCCGGCAGCGCCGTAATTCGTTCGGTGGTAATGTGCAGGCAACCATCCTGCCACGTAATGAAGCGGTAGGCGTGGGGATAGCTAACTAAAGAACCCGTTGTCACATCAAAAAATCCCTGTTCTTCGGCAATATCTTGGACGTGCAAATGCCCGGTAAACACGCAATTGATCCCATGTTTTTTCAGTAATTGTTGTAACTCCAGACGATTTTCTAATAAATACCTCTGCCCCAAAATACTGCGGGATTGATTGGGTAAATGTTCGCAAACATTATGATGCACCATGACCAACGTGTGCGGCCAAGGGTTATCTTCCAATACCGTTTCCAACCAGCGCCACTGCTGCGTATCAATCCGACCAACCAGTTCCCCATTGGCATCAAATTGATTGGAATTTAACCCAATTAACCCCACCCCCGGTACAATTTCCTGGGCATAATACAATTCATCCGTATCCCGATACCCATGCTGGCGGTAATACTGGGGAAATTCCTCAGCCGGAATTGCTCCCTCATCCGGGGGAATGTCATGGTTGCCGGGGATCACATAGCTGGGAAAGGGCAGTTGCCTGAGACGTTTGGATAACCAGGTATGGTTGGCCGGTTCGCCGTGTTGCGTCAGGTCGCCGGGGATGAGTAAAAAATCCAAAGGTTCCCGGCACAGCCGTTCCAAAGCGGCTTCCAAAATGGGAATACTGTATTCCAGCCGGTGCAGACGGTGGGCGTAATGCCGATAGGTTTCCGGGGTGGTAATGTGCGGGTCAGTTAGAACGGCAAAACGGCATACAGGAGCAGTCATACAGATTTATTTAAGAATTAATCACCTCCACTTTAACTTGCCGAGGACAACGGTGGCGAAGTTAGGGGCAATAAACAAACCGGTTCACTCACATTCAAATCCTGGTAATGGTGGTTGCGAATCGCCGCCAGTTCCCGCTGAATTTGCTCCAAAGGCACGCCCAACTGGGTGAGTAAATGGCTGGTTAATCCCAAACTGGCCTCAAAATCCGGGTGAATCACCTTGGTCGCCCCCAGACGATACAGGGTATCAATATGTTCTTTGCGGGGCGCACAGACAATAATTTCCACATTCCCGGCCAGGTGCAACGCCCGCTTCAGACACAGACGAATGCTCGCCAAATCCGGTAGAGTAATCACCATCGCCCGGGCTTGGGGTAAATTGGCGCGTTGCAGCAGACCCCACGAGGTGGCATCCCCCGCCAAGTAGGGTAATTCCCGCCGCCGCAGTTGGCTAATCGTCGCCTCCGACTGTTCTAAGATCAACAACGGACAGCCGTGCGCCGCCACAATTTGCGCGACATCCTGACCAATTTGCCCGTACCCACAAATCACGATATGTTCCCGAAAAATCGGTACGACCGGGGTTTGACCGGGTTGGAGTGCCATCTGCCAGCGTTCCAATAACTGCACCATCCACTGCAACAGGATGGGACTGACCAATAACGTAATCGCCGTTGTGCCGATCACTAATAAATAAATATGCCGAGAAATCAGGCCTAATCCCTGCGCTGCCGTTGCCAAAATAAACGAAAATTCCCCAATTTGACTCAACCCACAGCCCACCAACACCGCCATCGGCCAGGCATAGCCAAACAAACGGCTAACCGGCACAACCACCAGAAATTTACCCAGCATCACCAGCAACACTAATCCCGCAATCAACGGAGCGTGTGTCCAAATAAATTGCGGGTCAATGAGCATACCAATACTGGCGAAAAATAACGCTCCAAATACATCCCGCAACGGTTCCACGTAATCCAAAGTTTGGTCGGCATAGTCCACATCGGCAATCATCAACCCCGCCACAAATGCCCCCATTTCACTGGATAACCCCAACTTTTCGGTGAATAAGGCAATCCCCACACACAGACAAATCACCCCCAACAAAAACAATTCCCGGCTCTCCCGTTGCGCCAAAAATCGCAGTAGGGGTGGCACCCCCCACCGTCCTAGGGCCAACGCCCCCAAACTAAACCCCAACAATTTCAGCAATGCCCCTCCCAGTGCCATAGCCAAATCATCCCAAGTGGCCGTTAATGTAGGCAACACCGCCAAAATCAACCCCACCGCCAAATCCTGCACGATCAAAATCCCTAGCATCGCCTGCCCCGCCAGACTGTCGGTCTGCCCGGTTTCCGCCAGAGATTTCAACGCCACCGCCGTCGAAGATAGAGCCAAAATCATTCCCAGCACCAGCCCCGCCCTGGGGGATAACCAGCCCGTTGCCGAGACAGTGTAAGCCGTTAACGCTACCGTTAACCCCATTTGCAACAATCCACCACCGAGGGCAATGCCCCCCACCTGCCGCAACCGAGCCAGGGAAAATTCCACGCCCAGGGAAAACAGCAACAGCGTCACCCCAAACTGCGCCAGGGTTTCCACCTGCACCACTTCCCGAATCCCCGCCACTCCCGCCGGGCCGATGATGACACCGGCGAGGATATAACCCAACAAGGGCGGTTGTCTCAGGGTCGAAGCGAGTAGTCCCCCGGCCAAAGCCGCCGCCAAAACAATTACCAGGTCAACGATTAAGCGTAAGTCTGCCTGCACAGGTCACCTATTCCAATCCCTTCTCCCACCATAGCGATTTTTACCGATGATGAAGGGGGCGTGAGCCGGGATTATCACCATCCTGCGGGAGTTTAGAACAAACGTCGCAGGGGCACCACCTTTGTATACAGCGATGCCCCGCAAGCTATCAGAATCTCTGCATTCTTGCTGAGAAATTCTCTGCCCGCTTGAATATGACAATCCGATTTAATTTGGGAACGATAGTTTCTGCCAGAGAAGCACCTGATGAGCAGCTTGAGATTACGGGGAACCAGGGGCGGGGGTACCCCCTACTTTCTTCGGAATTTTGTTCCATTTTTAGTTAGGCTTGCTATAGACCCCTTGCATGATTTTTAAGTTGTCATATAGCAATCCTAAACGATTCGAGAACAAAGAAGCGAGAAAGAACCAAATACGGGGGCAATGCCCCTGCGACC
>JAUQVQ010000020.1:0-11070 GCA_039794725.1 Gloeomargarita sp. HHBFW_bins_162 | reverse complement strand
CATAAATGAAATCGCAACAGAAGTGATGCCTCGTTCCCGTCTGCTCCTCTCCCATCAAGGGAGAGGGGAGAAAACCACAACGGGGCTACGCCCTGCGACCCTTGTTTCACATGCAAAAAGAACTGCTATAGAGGTGCCCTAGAGGTAAAAAATTGTCAATGAGCGGTCGCAGGGGGGCACCCCCCGTCTCTGGTTCTCCGTAATCTCTGGATTCCAGTTACGAGATGGTTATGGCAATCATAAATGAGACCACAACAGAAGTGATGCCTCGTTCCCGTCTGCTCCTCTCCCATCAAGGGAGAGGGGAGAAAACCACAACGGGGCTACGCCCTGCGACCCTTGGTTCACATGCAAAAAGGACTACTATAGAGGTGCCCTAGAGGTAAAAAATTGTCAATGAGCGGTCGCAGGGGGGCACCACCCGTCTCCGGTTCTCCGTAATTTTTGCATTCTCACTAAGAAATTCTCTGCCCGTTTGCATAAATAGAGGTGCCCTATTATTCACTCATTGATTCTGCATCGGTGACCAGCATAAACAAGACATTTTCTAGCCCCTGTTTCAGACGTAAATCTCTGGCTAATTGGTAGCCCTGAGTGTCCAATGTATCCATAATGATCATATCCGGTTGAAATCGTTGCACCTGACTGCTGGCTGATTCGGGGCTGGTTACTTCAATGACTACATCCCCTTGATGTTCTAAGGCTTGGGTCAGGGATTTGAGATTGCCCTGGTGCTGACTGACGACTAAAATTTTTTTTCGTTCCGAACCTTGGGCTAACAACTGATTCACTTCCTGGAGTAAATTGTCCATCAAAAAGGGTTTCGTAATATAGCGATCCACCCCCAAGCGATACCCTTTTTGGCGGTCTTCCACAATGGATAAAATAATAATGGGAATGTTCGCCGTTGTGGGATTATTTTTCAACGCCGCCGCAACATCAAATCCATTTACTTCCGGCATCATCACATCTAAAATAATTAAATCCGGGCGATTTTGGCTGACGTAATTAATGGCTTCCATGCCATTGCGGGCTTCCTGCACCTGATAGCCTGCTTGCGTGAGTTCCTGTTTTAATAATTCCCGAATATGGGTATCATCATCCACAATTAAAATATGTTTGGTGGCTGCCATCACTGCCGGTAAAGGCATCACCTGCTCCCGCAGTTGCTGAACCAACCCATCCACATCCATCACCAGCGGTTCCGGTTCAGAGGGAACGGGTAATTGAAACCAAAAAGTACTGCCTTTGCCCAATTCACTGACCACCCCAATCCGCCCGCCGTGATGTTCAATAATGTGCCGACAAATTGCCAACCCCAACCCGCTTCCCTGCGGTTTATCGGTCAGGGTATTGCCCACTTGTTTGAACTTTTCAAAAATTTTCTCCTGATCCGCCGGGGCAATCCCCATCCCCGTATCCTGAACCTGAATAACTAACTGCCCTGCTTCACTCCAACTACGGCAGGTAATGGAGCCTTGATCGGTAAATTTCACCGCATTGGAAATGAGATTAATCAACACTTGAATCAAGCGGTCCCGGTCTCCATAAATTTGCGGTAAATCAGCCGTTAATTCCAAATGTAGGGGTAATGCTTTAGCCACAAACAGAGAATGGGTAGCGGCGGCGGCATGACGAATTAAATCGTTAATATCTAACCATTCCCAATGCCATTCACTCTTGCCCGCTTCCATTTTGGCAATATCTAAAACATCGTTAATTAAACTGGTCAACCGTTCCCCTTCGCTGATAATAATGCGTAAATTTTCTTGGATTTGGGTAACACTACGTATGACTTTGGGATGCTCACTGTGAATCTCTGGAAAAATCGTATCATCTAACTTTTTTTGAATGATTTTGGCAAAACCCAAAACCGAGGTTAACGGGGTGCGGAGTTCGTGGGAAACGGTGGAAATAAAATCGGTTTTCATCTGGTCTAATTCCTTATCGGCAGTAATATCCCGAATGAGAATCACGGCGCCAAGACAGGTCGTCGGTTGCGGATGAATCGCCGTTGCCACCGCTTTGCCCACCCGTTGCCCCGCCAAAGGAATTTCCGCCTGATGGACATGGTCGGCCTTGGCTAAGGTAGTTTGAATTAACTCCTGAATTGTCGGATGTAACTGCGCCACCGGAATATACGCCGAACCCTGCCCGGAACACAGCGTCCGCAGATGCGCCATTTCGGGACTGAGGGGTAGGTCATCGTAGCCGGTTTCCAGAGCTAATAAACTGGCTAGGGCAGGGTTATACCGAGCAATATGCCCTTGGCTATCGGTGACCAACAACCCATCCGCCAAATGGTCAATCACCGTCCCCAGGTAGGCACTGGCTTTTTCGGCGGCTTCCTTGGCCTGTTGTAAATCCGCTTCCGCCCGTTTGCGCTGGCGAATGTCCCGCATCAAGCTAAGAATGTAGGACTCGTCCCCCAACTGCAACCGCCCCACCGACAATTCCACCGGAAAGACCGAGCCGTCTCGATGGCGTGCCCAACTCTCCAGGGTGCGTGGTTCCCCGGGAGTCAAATCCTGCCAATCCTGGGGACAGCCCTGGGGATGCAGGTCAACCACAGTCCGTTGCCGCAATTCCGTGTGGGTATAACCCAACAGTTCACAGGCTTGCCGGTTGGCATCAATCACCCGGCCATCCAGGGCGTAGAGAAAAATGGCATCGGCGGCCTGCTCCACCAGGGAACGAAACCGGGCTTCGCTCAACCGCAAGGAGGTTTCCGCCTTTTGTCGCTCGGCAATTTGTTCCAACAGGATGTGATTGGCTTGCGACAGAGCCGCCGTCCGTTCTAAAATCCGTTCCTCCAGTTCCACCTGCGCCTGGTGCCGCTCCCAAAAGGCCAACGCCATCGAGACCAGATTCCCCAAGGCACTGGCAAAATTTTCTTCCTCCAAGCTCCAATAGTGGATTGTGCCCACCTGCTCCAAGGTGAGAATGCCCACCAACTGCCCCCCCGCCCACAACGGCACAGCCAACAGCGACCGAATATCCGCCGGTTCTAAGTAAATAGAGGTCAAATCGCGGGTACGGGGGTCATCCTGAGCTTGATGAGCGGGCATCACCTGCCCCAAAGACTGGAAAAACCCCGGACAATCCTGAGCCCGTAACAGCATCCCCTGCTGATAGGTAGCGTCAAGGTCATTGTATAAACAACTGCATTCTAACGTCTGGTTATCTCGATAAAACCAAACGCTACTGCGAGCCAATTCCAACGTTTGTGCCGCCGTTTGGGTAATCAACTGCAACCCCGCCTGTAAATTCCCCTGCCCCACCACCTCACTGCTGGTCAACTCCAGGAGCGCCTGGTTGTACCGCCGCAGTTGCCGTTCCCCTTCCAACAACGCCAATTGCAGCAGTTTTTGCTCACTGATGTTGTGGCTAAAGACCAGCCCATACTCCCACCCCTGGTCGTGCAGATGATACACCGACACCTCGACCGGAAAAGTTTGCCCATCCGGGCGGATGTACTCGGTTTCTTCGGTATAACTGTGCCATTGACACAACTGGTGCCACCGTTGCGGCCAGTCGTCCAGGGTAATGTGCTCATCAATGGTACTCAGATGCCGTCCCAAGAGGGTTTCCCGCACCTCGCCCAGACAACTACAGGCGGTTTGATTGGCGTAAATAATATAACCCTGCGGGTCAAACCCCAAGACAATATCCAACACCCGGTCTAGGGCTTGCTGGGGCAGGGAACCCGGTAAGCCGGTCAGGGACATGAATCCACCTCGGCCAGCCGTTTGGTGAGCTGGAGCCGTTGTCGTTGCTGGCACCATTCCACCTGGTCAAACACTTGATGCAGGATATACAACCCTCGTCCCGATTCCCAGGAGTCCTCTGGCCCTTGGTGCAAGCAGGTACATTCCGGGCAACCCGCCCCCTGGTCTTCAATCACCCAACACCACCAATCCGCTCCCCCTCGGTAATGCACACGGACGGCTTTGGCCGGGTCGAGATTATTCCCGTGTTTGGCCGCATTCACCAAGGCTTCTTGCAACCCCAACCGCACCAGAGGCACCAACTGCGCAGGCACATCCGCCAGGAGTAACTCCAAAACCGGACTCAGATACAGAGTAGAAGGAAAACTGAGCGTCAGTTGCCGGTTACGCACAGGGATTGGGTCAAATGACGACACGGTGCTATGCTTAGCTTAGCATTCCGGCGGCTCGATGCTATCGTTAGCTATATGCGATGTCTTTAAGCCATGACGTACACCAAATTTACCGGCTCCCCCACCCTACTGAGTGTTGACCTGGGACGCACCTCGACCAAAACCTGCGTTACAAGTGAACCGGATGACGTGCTGATTATCCCGGCGAATGTCGCCCCCATGACCGTTGAACAGGTACGTCAAGGGCGATTTGAGGGGGGTGACCCCTTGCTGGATTTGTGGGTAGAGTATCATGGTCGTGCCTATGCAATTGGGCATTTGGCGGCTGATTTTGGGGCTGGTTTGGGGATGGGACAACGCAGTACCAGCCCGATGAAAACCTCGCGCAAGGTGGAAGACGCGCTGGTAAAAACCTTCGCCTGCATGGGGTATTTCGACCTGAGTGGGGATGTGGCCGTTTCGTTGGGCTTACCCTACCTGTCTCAGGAGCAATTTGATACGGAAAAACGCCAATTGGTGGCGCAACTGCAAGCCCCCCACGCCCTGTCCTATCGGGGGCGGAGTTTGACGGTGAACATCACCAAGGTCTGGGTCATGCCGGAGGGCTTTGGCAGTTTGGTCTGGTGTCATAAAATGGCCGAAAAGAAGGTGGATTTTACCAATTTGCACGTGGCGGTGATTGATATTGGCCACCAAACCACCGATATGCTCAAGGTGGATAAATTTCACTTCGCCCGGGGCACCTCCCGCAGTGAGGAATTTGGCATGAGTCAGTTTTATGACCAGGTGGCCGCCCAGATTAAGGGAGCCAACAGCGAAGATTTGACCCTGATCGAAGCGGTTCATCAGCCGGAGGGGAAACGGTTTTACCGGCCTCGGGGGGAAAAACCGATTGATCTCGATGAAATTTTGCCCCGTCTGCGGGAAATTTTTGCCAAAGAACTCTGGGAACGAGTACGGCAATGGCTCCCCAGCCAAGTGACCGATGTGATTATCACCGGTGGCGGTGGCGGCTTCTTCTGGGATGATTTTGCCCCCCTGCTCAGGGAATACGGCCTCACCCCCCACCTGGCCAACCCTACCCGCACCGCCAACGCCCTGGGGCAATACGTCTATGGTCAGGTACAGTTGAGTAAAGACAAAGGGGCATAGGTTCCCCATGACCGAACGTTTGGGCAAACGGGTGAGTCGCTCGATTACGTTTTATCCGACCCCGGAGGACAACGACCTTCTGGAGGCACTGGATCGGCAGGCAGAGGCGGAGCAGATCACGTTTAGTGAACTGTGTAAACTGGCTCTGCGCCAATTTGCCGGAATTCCTTACCCCTACACCGTGACCGACCGGGAATTGCAACAGCAAATCCAGGCGGAATTGACCGCCCAAGGCGTGAGTTTCAGCGACTGGGTCAAACAGAAATTACACGCATCCCCACCCGTACCCCCGGATTTATTAGAGGTACGCCTGCAGCGTTTGGAACAGATCGTCAGTGAACTGCAACAGCGACCCGTGCCCCTTAGCCGCTCCGAGATTGAACAGCTGATCCAGCACCACCTTAGCCCCGGCACTCCCGAAAAAAGTGCCAACCTTGCCCCACCCAAACCAACCCCCGCCACCGACCCCCTGCTTGCCGAGTTGGGCGCCCTTCTTGTGGAGGATTTTTAACCAAACCTTAACCGAAAATTAACCATCAAAACGGGCAGAGAGTTCCTATACTGGAGGCGGGCTGGCTTGGTTGAAGTTAGCTTAGGTGGTGTGGGATACTCTGTGTCCGTTGCCAATTGTCTATTTCTTGCGAGGAACTGCTAATGGGGATGCACGATAGGATTCCAGATACTGATATAGTGTTACACGCCCAAGTCAACGGGTTTTACTACGGCAATTTTCTCGCCCTGCGCAACATTGACCTCAAGATTCAGCGCAAACGGATCACAGCATTTATCGGCCCGTCGGGGTGTGGCAAAAGTACGCTCTTGCGGTGTTTCAATCGGTTGAATGACTTTATCAAGGGCACCCGGGTAGATGGGCAGATTTTGTTCAACGGCAAAAACATCTATGACCCCTCGGTTGACCCGGTGACCCTGCGGCGGCGGATCGGCATGGTGTTTCAGAAACCCAACCCCTTCACCAAGAGCATTTATGAAAACATTGCCTTTGGCCCGCGCATCAATGGGTACAAAGGGGATATGGATGAGTTGGTGGAACGTTCCCTGCGCCAAGCCGCGCTGTGGGACGAGGTCAAGGATAAGTTGAAGAAACCGGGAACCGCCCTATCGGGAGGGCAACAACAGCGTTTGTGTATTGCGCGGGCGGTGGCGGTGCAACCGGAAGTGATTTTGATGGACGAACCCTGCTCGGCGCTTGACCCGATTTCCACCCGCCGGATTGAAGACCTGATGCAGGAATTGCGGGATATGTACACCATCGTGATCGTGACCCACAATATGCAACAAGCCTCGCGGGTGTCGGATATGACGGCGTTTTTCAACGTGGAGATGAAGGAAGGTAGCCGCACAGGACAGTTGGTGGAATACGACGTAACGGCCAAAATTTTCCAGCAACCCTCCCAGGAAGCCACCCAAGCCTACGTGGGGGGACGCTTCGGTTAAAACTGCCGCCACCTTTTACAATGAGATTGTGCCGTTGATGGGTGTGGTATGGTCACAGCAATGACCCCTGCAACCGATGAATTGGTGATCGGGGGGCGGACATTTCGCTCGCGTTTGTTTACCGGCACGGGGCGGTATCGGACTCTGGAGCAAATGCAGGCCAGTATTGCCGCCAGTGGGTGTGAGATGGTGACGGTGGCGGTACGGCGGGTGCAAACCCAGGCGGCGGGTCATGTGGGCTTAGTCGAAGCCCTAGACTGGCGCAAACTCTGGCTCTTACCCAATACGGCGGGGTGTCGCACGGCGGACGAGGCGGTACGGGTGGCGCGGTTGGGGCGGGAGATGGCGAAGGTATTGGGGCAAGAGGAGAATAATTTTGTCAAATTAGAAGTGATCCCGGATAGCAAATATCTGCTTCCTGACCCGGTAGGAACCTTGCAGGCGGCGGAACAGTTAGTCAAAGAAGGGTTTACGGTTTTGCCTTATATCAATGCCGACCCGGTGTTAGCCCAACGTCTCGAAGCAGTCGGCTGTGCGACGGTGATGCCTTTAGGGTCACCGATTGGTTCGGGGCAGGGGTTACGCAACGCCAGCAATATTGCGATTATCATTGCCCAAGCCACCGTGCCGGTGGTGGTGGATGCGGGGATTGGGACACCGAGCGAGGCGGCGCAGGCGATGGAGATGGGGGCGCAGGCGGTGTTAATCAATACGGCGATTGCTCAGGCGCAAGACCCGGTGCGGATGGCGCAGGCGATGGGTTTGGCGGTCGAGGCGGGGCGGTTGGCTTATTTAGCGGGGCGGATTCCGGTGCAGTCCTATGCCACCCCCAGTTCTCCACTGGAGCAACGTCTGAGTTGAGATTCCCCGTGTGCGGGAAAACCGAGGGGCACCTTATCTCTGGATTCCCGTTAAAAAATTGCTATAGCAATCCTAAAAGGTTAAGAAACAAATCGGTTAAAGAACCAATAACAGGGGCAACTCCCCTACAACCCTCTAAAAATTGGTGATCAGCGGTCGCCGGGGCGCAGCCCCCGTCTCTGGTTCTCCGTAATTTGGGCGTTTTAGCAATATAGCAATCCTTTTTGAGTTAGGGACAAGAGTCGCAGGGGCGACAGCCCCCGATCATGGTTCCTACTCCCGTTCTGGGAGAGGGGCAGACGGGAACGAGACATCCTGTTGTGATCTCATTAGACCTCTTGCATGATTCTTAAATGGTTACATTTACCCTCACCCCCGACCCCTCTCCCATCAAGGGAGAGGGGAGAAAATCCCAAGCTAAGAAACCTGTATTCAAGGGTTTAGAGTTGCGGGAACCTCTATATAATTCAAAGTCAGCGGTCGCAGGGGCGCCCCCCCCGTCTCTGGTTCTCCGTAATTCGGGCGTTTTGGCAATCGAATCTCCCCTTGGCTTTAATAAATAGAGGTGTCCTTGAGTTATTAAATTAACATTGACGCAAGAGGTCTATTGATGATTGCTATAACCATCTCCTAACTGAAATCCAGAGATTACGGGGAAGCAGGGGCGGGAGTACCCCCTACTTCCTTCGGAATTTTGTTCTATTTTTAGTTAGGATTGCTATAGAAGTAACCTAAATAGGGGTTCCCTCAATAAAATAAGCGGTCGCAGGGACACCATCCCCGTCTCTCCACCTACAAAATATCCCCCAATGACTGCAAAAGCTGTATGAACACCCAGGAAGGCGTTGTTAAATATCAGGTGATTCACCAACCGGGTGCGCCACTGGTTTGGGCGGATGTGCAGGAATTAGAATCCTGGCGGCAACGGTTGCAACAACGGGGCTGGCTGGGGCAGTACCCAGATGGGGTAAGTTATGGCAATGTGAGCCAACGCCACCCCCAGGGCGGTTTTGTGATTACAGCAACTCAGGTAGCCCATCGAGCCGACCTCACAATTGACGATTATGTCCATGTTGTTAATTACAACCCCAGTACACACACCCTTGCGGTTATTGGCTCAACCTGTGCCAGTAGTGAAGCTCCCACCCACTGGGCGATTTACCAACTGGACGCCCGGATTCAGGTGATTTTTCACATTCACTGTCAAACTCTGTGGACAAAATTATTACAAAATTCTCATATACCCTGTACGCATCCCGATATTCCCTACGGTACGCAGGCGATGGCTCAGGAAATACGGCGGTTGTATCCCATTGGCTGTGACCCCTTTCAACGTAATTGTTTTGTGATGGCGGGGCATCAGGACGGAATTTTCAGTTTTGGACGCACGCCCACCGAGGCGGGTCAGGCATTGTTGAGGGTTTGATTCTCAAGGATAAATCCCTTTAGGGCACCTCTAAAAATCGTACGTAAATTGGCGGTCGCAGGGGGGTAGCCCCCGCCTTTGGTTCTCTGTAATCTCTGCATTCTTACCCAGAAATTCTCGGCTCATTTACATAGTATAGAGGTGCCCATTACAATAACATTCTACAGACTTTGAGATTTCAGCCGCTCCTCTTAACCTACCCCAAGTTGCAGGATAAAGTTTGCGAAAGCGTGAGGAGTGTTGAAGAAATACTATGAAAACCATCACATCGGGTCTGATTGTTCTCGGAATTGTGGGAATTACGGTTGCGGGGCAGGCACAAGTAGGGCCAGTTGACCCTAGCCGCATCCAGCAGGAATTGCAACCGCCCCAGGTTCCCACCCGCCCGGAAGAGATTACCATTCCCCGGCGAGAAGACCCCACGGCTCCTCCCGGTGCCCAGGAGGTGCGATTTGTCCTCAAGACTCTCGAAATTCGGGGTGCCGAAGCCTTCACTCCAGAGCAATTATTACCCTTTTACCGGGATAAATTGAATACGGAAATTTCTTTAGCAGATTTATACAAGATTGCCGACCAATTAAGTAATCTCTATCGCAAGGAAGGGTATCTTCTCAGCCGGGTATTTGTGCCCGAGCAAACGATTCAGCAAGGGGTGGCTCGGATTGAGGTAATTGAAGGGTTTGTGGAAGCGGTGAAATTTGTCGGCACCACTCCGGCTCAAGAACAACGCCTGCGGGGGTTTGGGGAGTGGATTCAACGCTCCCGTCCCTTGAAATCTTCAGTATTAGAACGCAATTTACTGTTGATGAATGACCTGGCGGGTTATACGGTGCAGGGACGGCTTGACCCGGGTAAAGAATTGGGTGGAAGTATTCTGACTTTAGAGTTAACTTATGACCCGTTTGACCCCTTTTTTGAAGTGAATAATTGGGCACCCTATTCGGTAGGGCCGGTGCGCTTGCAATCGGGGGTGTTTCTCAATTCGTTAGCCAACCAAGGGGAACGATTTGGGTTCAGTGGTGCCACAACTCCGTTCGATTTTGCAGAGTTAGCCAATGGTCGGTTTGATTGGCAAATTCCCATTGGTTTTGACGGTGTCACTTTAACCACGAGTACAAGTTATACGGCCACGCAACCGGGGGCAGAATTAAAACCATTTCAAATTTCGGGAGAAAGTTTTAATTTTAATCTGGGCTTGAGTTACCCATTGATTCGTTCCCGGCAATTAAATTTATTATTAAATGGGTCATTTGATTTGACCAATAGTACCATTGACAGCCGTTTTTTGGGATTTCCCGTCATTTTGAGTCAGGATCGGATTCGTTCCATCCGGGTAGGGGCTTCCGTAGATAATATCAACGCCTTGGGATTTACCGCCGCTTCAATTTTACTTTCCCAGGGGTTGAGTGGCTTTGGCGCACGCTTAGAAGGAACTCCCGATGCCCCCCTATCCCGTGCGAATGGTCAGGCGACCGGGTTCAAAGTGAATTTGAATTTTACCCAGTTATTCACCCTGCCTCAACAGTTTAATTTACTCCTAACCGGAACGGGACAAGTAGCCAGTACATCATTGTTAGTTTCGGAGCAATTTGGGCTGGGTGGCCCTAGTTTTGGTTCCGCTTATAACCCATCGCAATTACTTGGAGATGATGGGTATGCGTTGCGTTTAGAATTGCAACGTCCGGTCAATTACCGAGCGGGAACAACCCCAATGGTGAGCCAGCCTTACGCCTTTGTGGATTACGGTCAGGTATTTCTGAAACAACCAACGGTTGCCGAACCAGGAAATCGGGAATTAGCCTCAACGGGCTTCGGACTGCGGCAATTTATTGGTAATTACCTGCAAATACGTTTGGAATTGGCGTTTCCTTTGAGTAAATTTGCACCCAATTTTGAACAAACGCCTCGGTTACTCTTCAGTGTGCAGGGGGTATTTTAGGGGCACCTCTAAAAATTGGTGATTAGCGGTCGCAGGGGGGCACCCCCCGTCTCTGGTTCTCCGTAATTTCTGGATTCTCACCGAGAGATTTTTTCCCCGATTGAATAAAGGGGCACC
>JAUQVQ010000019.1:0-11288 GCA_039794725.1 Gloeomargarita sp. HHBFW_bins_162 | reverse complement strand
TTTATTCAAGCGAGCCAAGAATCTCTTAACTGGAATCTAGAGATTACGGGGAACCAGAGGCGGGGGGTGCCCCCCTGCGACCGCTAATTTCTAATTAATAGAGGTTCCCTTGCTATGTATTCAAACAAGCGAGCCAAGAATCTCTTAGCCAGAACCTAAAGATTAGCGACAGAGGCGGGAGTACCCTCTGCGACAGCGCATCAGTCCTTTACAGGGGTATCCCAATGCGGGCAGAGTAACCTATAGCAGTCCTTTTTGCATGTGAACCAAGGGTCGCAGGGCGTAGCCCCGTTTTGGTTTTCTCCCCTCTCCCGTTCTGGGAGAAGGGCAGACGTGAACGAGGCATCACTTCTGTTGTGATCTCATTTATGATTGCTATATATCCCTGAAATACCCACAGAATCATGATGATTGGTCGTGGGATGTTGAACTTCTTCTAAAGTAGGTATTTGCCGTTGCCTTGTACCCTAAAGAACTAAAGAAAGGGATAAACTAAAGGGGAAGGAACTGTCCTGAAATGTAGGGTCGCAGGTGAGCTACTGTTTTAACCCCTCCTGTACACGTCCCCAGAACCCCGAAGGGGCATTAATCTGTGCCAATTGTGGCTCAGCCCTGCTTCTGGAACATCGGGGGCGCACCTACCGCATGAAGAAATGTTTGGGGTATGGGGGGTTCGGGGCAACCTTTTTAGCGGTGGAAGAAAATCTCCCCGGCAAACCCCTGTGCGTGATCAAGCAACTGCGCCCGCCGGGGGAGAACCCCAACGACCATGTGTACCAGATGGCGAAGGAATTGTTTGAACGGGAAGCAGAAATTTTAGGTCGCTTGGGCAACCATCCCCGCTTGGCGAGTTTACGGGATTATTTTGCCGAGCCGCCGCATTTTTACATGGTGCAGGAATTCGTGGACGGGAAAACCCTGCAAGCCGAGGTGCGCGAAGGCGGTCCCTACGAGGAGGGTTCGGTTAAATTGTTCTTGCGGCAAATGCTCCCGGTGTTGCAGTACATCCATGAACACGGCACCATTCACCGGGATATTAAACCGGCCAATATCATGCGCCGCAAAGCCGATGGGGAATTAATTTTAATTGATTTTGGGGCGGTCAAACAGGTGGGGCAAATTCCCAGCGGTGCCGAAGGGGAACTCACCCAATTTGCGATTGGGACAGCCGGGTATGCGCCGCCAGAACAGTTGTCCATGCGACCTGTCTATGCCAGTGACATCTACGCCCTTGGGGGGACGTGTCTATACCTCCTTACGGGCAAATCCCCCAAGGAGCTGGAAATTGACCCCCAAACCGGGGAGATTCGCTGGCGGCAGTACGTGCGGGTGAGCGATGCCTTTGCCCAGGTTCTGGATCGGATGCTGGCAGTTTCCCTCAAGCAACGCTATGCCACCGCCGGGGCAGTCATGCGAGCCTTGGATTTGGAACCCCATTACAACACGCTGGCGCAGGGGGTACGCACCCAAAATCCCCCACCGCCGCCCACGCCAAATCCCCCCGACGATCCGGCGACCGCAGACAGTCAGGCCAGTCGTCTTGCCGCTGCGATTCGTGCCCGCAAAGCCCGTGCCCTAAACCTGGAAAGCGTGGATACGGACAGTGACAAACTTAGCCCTAGTCGTTTGAAGGATGCCCTGCGCCGGGGAAAAAAAGATTTTGCCGGGCAGGACTTCCGGGATTACGACCTCCAGGGGCAGATCATGGTGGGCTGTATTTTGACTGAAGCTGTACTGAGCAATGCCAATTTACGGGAGACGGTGTTGGAGGAAGCGAATTTGGGGCGGGCAAATTTGCAGGGAGCCAATCTCCAGAAAGCCAATCTCCACAAAGCCTACCTGAGTTTTGCCAACCTTCAGGGAGCGGATTTACGCAATGCCGACCTGACCGAAGCCTACCTGCGTAATGCCAATCTCCAGGATGCCAACCTGTGTGGTGCCAACCTTGAAGGAGCCTTGGTAACTGCAGAGCAATTGGCTGTCGCCCGAACCAACTGGGCAACCAAACTGCCAACGGGTCTCAAACGAAGCGGGTGGTGGCCCCTGTAAGTTTTAGCTGGAACTGATCCCTTGCCCCTGAGAAAGCGACTCTTCCGGATTCAAATTGAACAGCGTATGTAAGGCTTGTAATGCCCGTTTGCGTGCGGCAATATCCCGCTGTGCCCGCAGTTGTACCATCGGGTCGTGGAGGATTTTATTGACAATGCCTTTGGTAAGGGCTTCCACCACTTCCCGGTGTTTGCCGGTCAAATCGGCTCCCAAGCGGGACAGGGCTTTTTCCAACTCCTGCGCCCGGATCGCCTCCACCTTATCTCGCAATTGATTCAACGTGGGCACGGTTTCCAAGGACTGCCACCAGGTATCAAAGGCATCCAGTTCTTCTTCTAAAATCGCCTCGGCTTCCAGAACCATCTGCCGCCGCCGTTCCTGGTTGCGATTGACCACCTCCCGCAGGTCATCCACATTGTAGGTGTGGACATGGGGCAATTCGTTGACATCAGCGGCCACATTGCGGGGCACGGAAATGTCAAAGAGCATTAACCCCTGGTTGGGTAATAACCACGATTGCAATAAACCCCGGTGGATTAAAGGTTCCGTCGCCGCCGTACTGGTAAACATGACCTCCGATTCGGGGATGGTTTTGACTAAATCTTCCAGGGGACAAATGTGGATTTGGGTTTCGGGAAATTGGCTGGCCAATTCCATCGCCCGTTCTGCCGACCGATTCACTAACGTTAAGCGATTCACCCCCTTGGCCACCAAATGGGTGAGCAAGAGACGTGCCATTTTCCCCGCCCCCACCACCGTCACCCGTGCCCGGTGCAGATGGGGTACCCGCAGATAGGCCAACTCCACCGCCGCCGAGGAAATGGACATGGCGCCACTGCTAATGCTGGTCTGCGCCCGCACCCGTTTCCCCGCCTCCAACGCCCCTCGGAACAGACGATTCAAGACCGTCCCTGTCCCCTTGGCATCCTGGCCGAGCTTGTGGCAGTGCTTCACCTGCGCCAGAATTTGCCCCTCCCCCAACACCAAACTGTCCAACCCCGCCGCCACCCGCAACAGGTGCATCACCGCATCCTGGTGCAACAGCATAAACAGGTAGGGACGCAGTTCCGCCAGGGGAATGCCGCTCCGTTCCGCCAAAAATACCGTCACTTCCCGAATCCCCTGGTAGGTATCGGGGGTCACTAGATACACCTCCAAGCGGTTGCAGGTGCTGAGCACCGTTGCTTCCTGGATGTGGGGATAACTGCACAACTGCTGAATGGCCGCCACCCGTTGGTCTTCGGGAATACTCAGCTTTTCGCGCACGGCAACGGGTGCTGTTTTATGGCTCAACCCCACCACCACAACTGGCATGGCTCCGCCTCCCTAACGCAGTTGGATGACCTTCGGTGCCCCGGTCAGGTGAATCGTATCCACAAACCGAGCCGTGCGGGACTGGGTGGAAATCACCAAAGTCGAGGTCCGTACCCCGCCGGTGAAAAAGCGCACCCCCTCCATCAACACCCCCGGCGTAATCCCGCAGGCGGCAAACAAGACCGTTTTCCCACTCGCCAATTCCTCGGCGTTATACACCTTGTCCGGGTCGGTGATGCCCATCTCCTTCAACCGCTGGATATTGCCTTCCCGTGTCCATTTTTCGCTCTCTGGCGTTCTCACCACCGCCGGGTCATAGACCAACTGCCCCTGGAAATGCCCGCCCAAACACCGCATTGCCGCCGCCGAAATCACCCCTTCGGGCGCCGCCCCAATCCCCATCAGGGCATGGATATTCGTCCCGGCAAACGCACAGCACAAGGCCGCCGACACATCCCCATCACTAATCAGCCGCACCCGTGCCCCCGCCGCCCGGATTTCGGCAATCAATTCCTTGTGGCGCGGACGATCCATCACCACCACATTCAAATCCTCAATCGCCCGCCCCAAACACTCCGAAAGGATGCGTAAATTTTCCGTCGGCGTTTTGCGAATATCCACATGATTGCGCGCCGCCGGGGGAGCCGCCAGCTTATTCATATAAAAATCAGGAGCCGCAAACAACCCCCCTTTTTCCGAAATCGCCAGCACCGCCATCGAACCGTTTTGCCCCTTCGCCACCAAATTCGTCCCTTCACAGGGGTCAACGGCAATGTCAATCTCCATCAACTCTTCCAGCGAGCAAATCTCATGGGCATTGGGCTGGGTACAAATCCCCACCTCCTCCCCGATATAGAGCATGGGCGCCTCATCCCGTTCCCCTTCGCCAATGACGATCCGCCCCCGCATATAAATCTGATTCATCCGTGCCCGCATGGCTTCCACAGCGGCCTGGTCTGCCCCATCCTTATCCCCTTTCCCCATATAACGAGCCGAGGCAATGGCGGCCTGTTCCACCACCTCGATAATCTCTAACCCAATCGTGCTATCCACAACAGTCCCTCAACGGATGTCCCCTGTACCAGTTTATCAGGGCAGGAAAACCGGGAACCCCCGCCGGATATTAAACTTTGTAGCTGTGGGTAAATAATGGTCACAATTTTTGGGCGATCCGGGAGGTTATCTGCTAGTAATGCCCGACCATTGCACCGAGGTTTTGCCCTCCCGCCGGTAGGAGAAAAAATGTTTCGGGTCATCATAAGTACAATGGGGAGACACAGCGATTTGGTCAGACGTAATGCCCAGTTGGAGCAACTGCTGTACCTGCACCTGGCGCAAATCCACTCGCCATCGGTCTCCATCCGGTTGGAGCAATTCCGGTTTACTCTGCCATTGCGTCATAACATCGTCAATCGTCAGCTGAGCCGAATTACACACCGTTGCCGCCAGTGCGTGAACCACATCATTTTGAACTTGGTAATTTTTGCCCCGAATGGCCGGCCCCAGGGCGATGCGTAAACTCGTTAACATACTGCCCTGCTGGAGCAATTTTGCAACGGCGGTAGGGATAATGTTGGCCGCCGTACCCCGCCACCCCGCATGGAGCGCCGCCACCGTTCCTGTGTGGACACACCCGATCAACACCGGCACACAATCGGCGCTACACACCCACAGCGTTTGGTTTGTTGCTGTGGAAATCAGGCCATCGCCGCTGGTATCGGGGTGAATTTCCGAGGTGGGGAGAACCACCCCGCTATGAATTTGCCGCAGACGATAGTGGGTTTTAGCAAAAAATTCTGGCATTCCCGTCCGTCCCCCAAATTGATGTTCCCAGGGGGCGAGTAATTCACAGGTTAAATAGGTGTCTTGATGCCAATGCCATTGCCCACGCATAGGCCCTACCAGGTACGGGGTTGAAAATGGGCATCGTTGACAATCGCCACCGTATCCCCCGCCGGTTGCATCACGAATAACCCCTTCTTAGCGGCATACCGATCCACCCCTTCATTAATTTCAATTCCGGCGACCGCCCCATAAACGGTGTAGTTTTGGTAGTGAGGAAACGCCTGTTTGAAGCGAGTCAATTTTTCAATAAACTCATCCACATCATCTTGACTTAACCGGGATTTACATTCCACCAAAACCGCTGTGGTATCATTCACCGCCAAAATATCAATTTCCATTGCCAAGCCGGGGCGTTTGGTACGGGCACGGGGATAAATTTCTTTGACATCAATACCCCGTTGTTGAAATAACTCCACCACCGCCGGTTCCACCAAGCCTTCCACAAAGCGACCCCACCGGGTGGTGAGGGCATCCACCGCTTTAACGGCACGTTCTACTGCCTGCTCCAGTTTGGCTAACCGCTGATCCGCTTCAGCCGCCCGCTGCGCCGCTTCTACCGCACGTTCTGCCGCCTGCTGTTCCAACTCAATCAGCCGCCGGTCAAATTCAGCAGTCCGCCGGTCAAATTCAGCAGTCCGCCGGTCAAATTCAGCAGTCCGTCGGTCAAATTCAGCAGTCCGTCGGTCAAATTCCTGGCGGGAACGCAGTAAATCTTCCTGAGAAGCCCGGAACAGGTCATAGATGTCTTCTAGTGTGACGGGGGTACTCATAGTCAACGTCGCAAACCTGGGAAATTTTTCATTCTATTCCTATCCTACTGGACGCGGTGAGGGAACCTCTATTTAATTCACAATTAGCAGTCACAGGGGTGTAGCCCCCATATTTGGTTCTTCAGATTATTTATTTCCTAATATCTGAGGATTGCTATAGGGCACCTCTAAAAATTGGTGATTAGCGGTCGCAGGGGGGCACCCCCCGACATTGGTTCTCCGTAACTTCTGGATTTTGGCTAAAGGATTCTTTGTCCGATTGAATAAATAGAGGTTCCCTATAGTTTTGCAATTGATACAGTCTTTTTGTTTATGATGGGACACAAGCAAGACTGCTCCGATAACCATAGTGATCCCTTTTGAATTTCAAGGGTCGCAGGGCACCGCCCCCGTATTTAGTTCTTCAGATTATTTGTTTCCTAATATCTGAGGATTGCTATATAGCAATCCGATTTAAGGGTACCTCTAAAAATTGCCAATGAGCGGTCGCAGGGGCGCAGCCCCCGCCTCTGGTTCTCCCTAATTTCTGGATTCTAACTAAGGGATTCTTTGCCCGATTGAATAAATAGAGGTTCCCTTAATTTGGGAACGGTAGTTTCTGCCAGAGAAGCACCTGATGAGCATCTTAAGGGAACCTCTATTAATTAGTAATTAGCGGTCGCAGGGGGGCACCCCCCGTCTCTGGTTCTCCGTAATCTCTAGATTCCAGTTAAGAGATTCTTGGCTCGCTTGAATAAATAGAGGTGCCCTTAAGATTACGGGGAATTAGGGGTGAGGGTACCCCCTGCGACCTCTTCTTCTTTTGAGATTTTGTTCCATTTTCAGCTAGGATTGCTATATAATTTTGCAATTGATAATTGATACGATGGTTTTGGGGGGAAATATCGTTCCTATGAACTCTGCAATTTCATGACTCCATTTTTGATAATCTTGGGAGTACCTCTAAAAATTGGCGATCAGCGGTTGCCGGGGGGCAGTTCTCCATCATGTTGAGATTCCTGCTAAGAGATTTTTGGTTCACCTGAACAAATAGAGGTATGCTTTGATGACTTCCCTATTTGACTTATTGCAAACCGTGCCGGGCGACCCTTGGCAACAGTTGCAACGGGCGGATCAGGCCTGGTCAGCCTTGAAACAACAGCAGGAACTAACTGCGGTTCCCATTGGCGGTGCCGGTCGGGGAACCTGGACAGCAGGGCAATCCGGGACATTTTCACTCATAGAAACTCGCGAAGTTTTAGGGTCAACCGATTGGGATGTGGTCATTGCCGGGGGCACATTGGGGATGCTGTTGGGGTTGGGATTACGTCAGCGGGGGTATCGGGTAGCGGTTGTAGAACGGGGTGCTTTGCAGGGGCGCAGGCAGGAATGGAATATCTCCCGCTCAGAATTGAATGTTTTGGTGAATTTAGAATTGCTGACTTTTTCTGAATTAGCGAGTGTCATTGTTACCGAATATAACCCCGGTCGGATTCACTTTTATCCGGGGCAAACCTGGTGGGTTAAAGATGTATTAAACCTGGGGGTGCGACCGGATTTACTGCTGGAATTGGTGAAAAATAAATTTGTCCATCAGGGGGGATATATTGGCGAACAGCAAGCGGTAAAATTTATCAAAATCTATAGCGATGGTGTTGAAATTCAAGCCGGTGAATTTAATTACAAAAGTCGTTTACTCATTGATATGATGGGGCATTTTTCGCCCTTAACTCGTCTGGCAAGACAGGGACAAATTCCTGATGGTGTCTGTCTGGTGGTGGGTAGTTGTGCCCAAGGATTTCCCAATTTAGAATATGGGGATGTCATTGCGACAACTACACCCATTATCAATTCCTGTCAGTATTTTTGGGAGGCATTTCCGGCTCACGATGGCCGTACCACTTATTTATTTACCTATGTGGATACCCATCCCCAACGCCCCAGTTTAACGGAATTATTCGAGGTTTACGTGAACTATTTACCCTCGTATCAAGGGGTAGAATTAGAACAATTATCCTGGCAAAGATTTTTATTTGGCTTTTTCCCCAGTTATCGCCGCAGTCCTCTAGGCAGTCATTGGGCACGTATTTTACCCGTAGGTGATAGTAGTGGGATGCAGTCGCCCTTAAGTTTTGGGGGATTTGGCACGTTATTGCGGCATTTACCGAGGTTAATTCCGGGAATTGCTTCGGCGTTGAAGGGTGATTATCTTGACCGGGAAAGTTTGAGTTTGTTGCAACCGTATCAGCCGAATTTGTCGTTAACTTGGTTATTCCAACAGGTCATGCGAGTGCCGGTTGGGAGCGATTTACCCCCTAATTTTGTCAATGACGTGTTAAGTACCGCCTTTGGGGTAATGGCCGAAGCTGGGGATGAGGTACTCAAACCCTTTTTACAGGATGTGATTCAACTGCCGGGACTAACCCAAACTTTAATGGGGATGATGCGAAAAAATCCGGGGTTAATTGCCCACGTAATGAGTCATTTAGGCATTGGTTCCCTCGTAGATTGGACGGGGCATTATGGGATGTTAATTCTCTATAATTTCCTAGCGAAAAACGTACCCCAAACCTCACTGAATTATTCCCAAATCCGGCGTTTTGAGCAATACTATTACGGTAGCGGTTGTGATTATCATAGTTACACCTGATGGGTACCTCTATTTATTCAATCGGAAAAAAAGTCTCTCAGTTAGAATCGCAAAATTACGAAGAACCAGAGACGGGGGGTGCCCCCCTGCGACCGCTGATCACCAATTTTTAGAGGTGACCTCATGCCACTTTATTACTATTGGGGTGAAGATGACCACCAAATCAAACAGGCGGCACAGAAATTAATCCAGCAGGTGGTTGACCCGAATTGGCAGAGTTTTAACTACCAAAAAGTAGCCGGTGATTCTCTGGAAATCATCCAAGATGCTCTGGCTGAATCACGCACGTTACCCTTTGGTGCAGGCGGGCGTTTGACGTGGATTACCGATGCCCCACTCGGCAGCAAATGCCCGGAAGAATTGGTGCAATTACTCCTGGGTTTAGCCCCCGATTTACCCGAAACTTCCTATGTATTATTTACGGGTGTAAATAAACTCCCTGCTAAGTCCAAATTGGCACAATTATTCACCGTCAAAGAATTTAATCCCATTCCCCCCTGGAAAACCGATGCCTTAGCGGAAATGGTGCGGGAGATGGCGCAAAATCTGAATTTAGCGTTGCAATCTGATGCGGTGGATTACTTAGTTGAAGCCGTTGGCAATGACCGCCACCGCTTAACGCAGGAATTACAAAAAATCAGCCTGCTGCGCCCTGATGACCCCCGCCCTTTGCGTGCCAGAGAAATCCAACCGCTAGTGCCTGCTACGACCCAGACCAGTTTAGCCTTGGCGCAGGCAATTCGGCAGGGGCAGACGGAGGTGGCCTTGAATTTACTCAACGATTTACTAGTGCTGGCCGAACCCCCGTTACGGATTACGGCGACTTTGGTGAGTCAGTTTCGCCTGTGGTTGTGGGTGAAATTAATGCAAACCGATAAGCAGGTAACGGCGGAAAAAGTGGCGGCGATGACCAATTTAGGCAACCCGAAACGGATTTATTTTTTAGAAAAAGAAGTGCGCTCCCTGTCGGTGGCCGCTTTGACGCAAACCCTAGAGATTCTGTTTGAGATGGAGGTGGGGATCAAGCGGGGGACTCCGGCGACGGTCATTTTGCCCAGCCAAATTATTTTGCTGTGTGACCTGTACAGTCGGGCCGCTTTCCCGGCACAATAGAAACAGCACAATGAGTGACGTTAAGCCCTGAGAGGAGGTTAGTTCTATGGCATCAGGTAGTACCGGGGAACGCCCGTTTGCGGACATTATCACCAGTGTCCGTTACTGGGTGATCCACAGCATCACCATCCCGGCGTTGTTTATTGCCGGATGGTTGTTTGTTAGTACAGGTTTAGCCTACGATGTATTTGGCACGCCCCGTCCTGATACCTATTTCAGCCCGGTGCAGGAAAAACCGCCGGTGGTGTCGGAGCGGTATCAAGCTCGGCAACAGATTGACGCATTTCAGCAGAGTTTACAAGAAAGTGCAGGAGAAACCCCATGACCACGAATCGCTCCAATGAGCCTGTTTCTTACCCCATTTTCACGGTGCGCTGGCTGGCGGTGCATACCCTGGCGGTTCCCACTATTTTCTTTTTAGGGGCAATCGCCGCCATGCAATTTATTCGCCGTTAGGAGGTTCTCATTATGCCTGAGAAAAACCCGAATACCCAGCCAGTCGAACTGAATCGCACGTCCCTGTTCTTGGGATTGTTGCTGATTTTTGTGCTGGCAATTTTGTTCTCGAGCTACTTTTTTAACTAATTCGTTCAACCTGATTGCTGTCATTAGGAGGTGAATTGGCTATGTCTGGTCGCATTCCTCTGTGGTTGGTCGGCACGGTTGCGGGTATGGGCGTGCTGGCGGTGGTGGGTCTGTTTTTCTGGGGTTCCTACGTTGGGGTGGGTTCCTCGCTATAGTTCCTGAATTGCCTGCACCAACTGGGCTAATTCCTCGCTAGTCGTGAGGTAATGAATCGAAGCCCGGACGCAATTTCCGGCGGGCACGGCTCGCACGCATATCCCCCGGTGTTCCAGTTTTTGGGCGATGACTTCGGGGGAATAATTCTTCATGCGAAAACTTACGAGGCCACACTGCGGCGGATGGGGGAGCAGGCGGGTAAGGTTGGGAACGGCTGCCAATTCCGTCCAGAGTTGGTGGGCAAGCTGGGTAATCCGTTCATACCGTTGGTGGGCGCTGCCCCAAGTGTCGTGCAGGGTTAAACTGGCTCGTAGTCCTGCGCCCAGTTCCCAGGCGGTGGTGGCAATTTCGTGCCGTTGGCCGTCTGGTGTCCATCGGGGTCGGTTCTCGCTAAATCCCCGTAAGCCTCGCCAGCCGCAGTGGGTGGGTTGCAACCGTTCTCGGTACTGCGGGTGAATATACAAAACGCCCAAACCGGCAGGGCCACACAGCCATTTATGCCCGGTAGCGGCGTAAAAATCCACCCCAGTCAAATCCAGGGGCAAAACACCGAGGGATTGCGCCCCGTCAACAAGGAGTTTGATCCCCCGTCGGGCGCACCATGCCCCAATTTCCGCCAGGGGTAACACCTGCCCCGTATGCCAAAGAATCTGACTGAGTACCAGCATCTGGGTGTTGGGTTGAATCGCTCGTTCTAAAATTGTAATAACATCTTCATGGCTAAAACTCAGGGGGCAGGTACTCCAGGTCAGACCAAAGCGTTGCGCCAGTTGGGCAAGGGTTGCCACTACGCCGGGGTGTTCGCCATCGCTGAGCAGGAGATGATC
>JAUQVQ010000018.1:0-11610 GCA_039794725.1 Gloeomargarita sp. HHBFW_bins_162 | reverse complement strand
TCTCCATAATCCGCCCGGAAAAGATATTTTTCTTATTGGCTTTATCCAGAGTTAATAACCCTTTTTGCAGAGCCACGTAGGGAATGGCATTGACAATATCCCGCAGGGTCACCCCCGGCTGCAGACGGCCCGTAAATTGCACCCGCACCGACTCCGGCATATTCAACGGCATGGAGCCAATCGCCGCCGCAAACGCCACCAACCCCGACCCCGCCGGAAACGAAATCCCCAACGGAAAACGAGTATGGGAATCGCCGCCCGTGCCCACCGTATCCGGCAACAGCATCCGGTTCAACCAGGAATGGATAATGCCATCCCCCGGTCGTAGGGCTACCCCGCCCCGTGAAGCGAAAAAGTCCGGCAATTCCCGCTGGGTCTGGATGTCCACCGGCTTGGGATAGGCCGCCGTATGGCAAAAACTTTGCAGGACAAAATCGGCACTAAATCCGAGACAGGCCAATTCCTTGAGTTCATCCCGGGTCATCGGCCCGGTGGTATCCTGGGAACCCACCGTCGTCATCACCGGCTCACAGGCGGTTCCCGGCCGCACCCCCGCTACCCCACAGGCACGCCCCACGATCTTTTGCGCCAGGGTAAAGCCCTTGCCCGTATCGGCAGGCGGGGTCGGCCGCACAAACCCCGGATGCGGCGGTAATCCCAACCGACTGCGGGTTTTATCGGTCAACCCCCGCCCAATCAGCAACGGGATGCGTCCTCCGGCTCGCACCTCATCCAAAAGGGTTTCCGGTTTCAGGGTAAACCTGGTCATGAGATTGTCCTGCTCGTCCCGCAGTTCCCCCCGGTAAGGATACAGGCGGATCACCATCCCCGTGTCCAACGCCGTCACGTCGCATTCAATCGGCAGTGCCCCCGCATCTTCAGCGGTGTTGAAAAAAATCGGCGCAATCGTCCCGCCCAGGATCACCCCGCCCCGGCGTTTATTGGGCACGCCCGGAATGTCCTCGCCGATGTGCCAAAGCAGAGAATTAATCGCCGATTTGCGCGAGGAACCCGTACCCACCACGTCCCCCACAAAGGCAACCGGATGCCCCACCTGTTTTAATTCCTGAATTTTCTGTAATGCCCCCGGCGAGCGGGTTTCCAGCATCGTTAAGGCATGGAGGGGAATATCGGGGCGGGTGGTGGCATGAACCGCTGGCGATAGGTCATCCGTGTTGATCTCCCCAGGAACCTTGAAAACGGTCAACACCAAAACCTCCGGCAAAACGGGCTTTTGGGTAAACCAAGTGGCCGCCGCCCAGGCGTCGATCACCCCCCTGGCGTAGGGATTCGATTGCGCCAGTTCCCAAACATCGTTAAAAGCATCGTAAACCAACGTAATCTGCGATAGGGCATCTTGGGCGGCTTGTGCAATAGCTTTATTATCGTTTTGTAATAATTCTATTAATACGGGTACATTGTAGCCGCCCACCATTTGTCCGAGCATTTGGACGGCTTCGATAGGGGAAATTTGCGGGCTGGTGACCCGTCCTTGCGCCACTTCGCTCAGAAATCCCGCTTTCACATAGGCCGCTTGATCCACGCCGGGGGGCACCCGTTCCTGGAGTAACCACCGGTCGTCCGGAGTACCGGCGGGGGTTAGCAGGCGTTGGCACAGTGCCGCCGTTTGCGCCGCATCGAGGGGTAACGGTGGAATACCTAACTTTGCCCGTTGCTGTGCGTCCTGTACCATCGGAGTCCCCCAAAGATTTCAGACTCCTAGTGTAAAACAGAATTTTTCTCGGCGATGGTTCCTCATCATACAAACCGACTCCAATCGCTCCCCATTAACCCAAAATTTACCCCGTATTTACCCGTACTTAATATATTCTTAACCTTGCTGATTTATCATTATAGATTTTATTTCAAAATGCGCCGTTAGTGGCGAAAAAAAATTCCAAGTAAAGAAGCGGTCTAGCTCCGCCTGAATCAGGGTTTAAGACATTTTACAGTAATGACGGTAAACCCATAAAAAAGTTCTCCATCCAATGAGTAAAGTCGGGGTTTACTGACGGGAAATGTGCGGCTAGAATTAAACTGTCCTGCTACTATTCGTAAAATTACTTAAAAAATAATGGAACCAGGGCAAGAGGTGCCAGCGGCGCAAAAACCTTTAACGGGGCATGTGACCTTGTATGACCCGGCTGACCCTTCGGTGCGGTGGGATGTCTATGTGGGGCCGGCGGGGACACGCTTGCACTATGCGGGCAGTGGGGTGGGGCGGGCAGAGCGGTTTAATTGTCTGATCTCCTTGTTTTTCCCGAAGCTAAGCGATTTGGTGTTGGCATCTGGGCAGGATGAGTACGAGTTTCTTTACCAGCAAACCCAGACGGGGCGGCTGAATTTGGCGGATGTGCGGCAGATTCTCCTGCGGTTAACCCAGGAAGCGTTGACTCATTTTTTGGTGTTGTTGCAGAACAAGTCTCAGCAGTTGAAGCGGGAGGACCATTCCCGCATTCCCTTGAATCCGATTTTGTTGGCGGTGAATCTGGCGGATGTGGCCAAGTCGGTGCAAAACGAGGTGAAAACCTGGGCAAGTTTGCGCTATCGGGTGCCGTCGCCTTTGTCCCGCTTTCATCTGCCGCCGCATCGGGTGAATCAGGTGTATGAATTTTGGTCGATTTGCCCCCGGGAAATCTACCTGGCGAAACTGCCGCCCCCGCAGATGCAACGGTGTGTGGAATTGTTCAGCCAGGATGCCTGTGGGTATGATTTGGCGCGGGAGTTGCAGGTGAGTCCGGCGGTGGCGGTGCAGTGTTTTTTGCCGTTGGTGCAGCAGGGGATTGTGCTGGTGCGTCCCTTTCAGGTGCCGGAGCCGCCCAAGCCCCAAGGGCCTAAGGTGGTGTGTGTGGATGATAGTCCGGCGATTTTGACCAGCGTGACCCAGATTTTGCACGGTGGCGGCTATCAGGTGATCCCGGTGGCGGAACCCAATCAGGTGCTGGCGGTGTTGGAGCGGGAAAAACCGGCGTTGGTGTTGTTGGATGTCCTGATGCCGGAGTTGAATGGGTATGAACTGTGTAAACTCATCCGTCAGCATCCCGAATTGCGCCACATTCCCATTGTGTTTTTGACGGGTAAGGATGGGTTGGTGGACAAGATGCGGGCGAAATTGCTGGGGGTGCGGGAATACCTGACCAAGCCGGTGGATGCGGAGCAGTTGCGCCGGTGTGTCCAGCACGTGTTGTCCCAGGGGGGAATGTAGTCATGGAATCCCTGCCCCGGTTGGTGTTGGTGGTGGAGGATGTGGCGGCGGAGCAGAAGTTGATGGTGGCGCTTTTGCAACGGGCAGGCTACAAAGCGGTGGGGCAGTCCTCGGCGGAGGCGGCGTGGGCGTGGTTGGAAAGTCACCCGGCACCGGCGTTGGTGGTGGCGGATATTGGTCTGCCGGGGGAGAGTGGATTGGATTTGTGTCGGCGGTTGCGGGCGCACCCGGATTGGCGCAATGTGCCGGTGGTGATGTGCAGTTGCCGGGACCGGGAGGCGGATCGGTTTTGGGCGCAAAAGCAGGGGGCAACGGATTACCTGACCAAGCCCTACACGCCGCAACAGTTGTTAACAATGGTGCAAAAGTATGTCGGTTAAATCGCCCCCGGTGAAGTACGTGGTGTTTCGGTTGGGAGGGGCGGTGCGGTTGGCTCTGCCCCAGATGGCGGTGCGGGAGGGGTTAGATATGGCGACGGTGGTGGTGGCTCCCATGCCGGGGGCGGCACCCATCTTTACCGGGATTACCAACGTGCGGGGGAATTTTTTGTGGGTGTTGGATTTAGCCAAATTCCTGCGGCAATTGGAACCGGATTTGTCGCTACCCGTAACCCCCTACCGGGAGGGGTTGATCCTGCAAGGGGGGCAACGTTCGTTGGTGGTGACGATCCAGGGGCGGGACGGGTTTTTACCTCTGCGACCGGAGGAGATTCGCCCCTTACCCCACCTGCGCCATAAGCATCTCTTCCCCGGCATGGTCTGGTGGGAGGGTCAGCCGGTGGCGTTGCTTGACCCCACGGCGTTGTTCGCGGTTTTACATCAATCATCCACGAGGTAACTTCCTATGGAATCGTCTCAGGTGCCTAGTCCCGAATGGCCGACCCCTGACCCGGATGAAGTTCCGGCGACACGGGAACAACCAGAGTTTGAGTCCGACCCCCTGTTGGAACGCTATCTCCAGGGACAGGATGCCCGGGATGCGGGGGATGTGGAGGGGGCGCGGCGGATTTGGCAGGAGGTGGTTGCTCAAGACCCGGCGGGCAGTTATGGCCTGGCGGCGCAGGCGGCGTTGGCGGAATTGCCGCCCCCACTGGTGGTGGAACCGCTCCCCGGTGTAGGCACCAAACCCCGGTTCAGCCCCTTGCATGGGTGGCGGCGGATTCCCTTTCGCACGAAATTAGCGGCCATTATTTTAGTCTGGACGGCGGTGCCGGTGGTGGTGCTGACCCAGGTGCAGGTGCGCTCGGTGCGGCAAACCGTGCGGGACAAGTTTGAAAATAATTTGAATCAAGGGGTCATCGCCATCCAGGAGGAATATATTGACTGGTTGGCGAAAGAATCCCTCGCCCAAGCCCAAACGGTGGCGCAACTGTTGCAGAGCGACCCCCGGTTGGTGAGCGACCCCAATCCCCTGGTACAACTGCTGTTGAGTCAAGGGTTGGCGGCCAACGAGCAGGAATATCCCGAATTAACCAAAAATTTCCGGCTGGTGTTGGATCGCAACGGGCAAGTGCAACAGCAAGCGGTGGTCATGTCGGCGGAGGATTTCCGCAGTTATCCCACCCTGCCCCTACCGGATCAGCCCCTGCCCCCCTACCGGACGCGCCGAGTCACCTTGCCTGCGGGGACGAATTTGGGGCAACTGCCGGGGGTACAACGGGCGATGCAAACCAAACAACCCGTGGCGGGGTTAACCCTGATGTCCTTGCCGCAACTGGATCGGTTAGGCATTGCGCCCCAGGCGAAGATTGCGCTGCGGGACCGGGGCAGTCTCTACGCTCAGGAACTCAACCAGGGCGTGGGGTTGGTGGCGTTGGCGGTGCAACCCGTGGTGCGCCAAGGACAGGTGCTGGGGGCGGTACTAGTGGGCAGTTTGCTCAACCGCAATCACTGGTTTGTGGACATTACCAGCCAAACGTACGAATTACCCCTGGTCGCCGTGTTTGCACGGGATATGCAGGTGACCACCAATTTCCCCGATGACGACGAGACCACCCGTGCCCTGGGAACGGTTGCCCCCCGCCCCGTTGCCCAAGCCCTGCTCAAGGACGGTCAGACCCACCAGTTTACCACCCTCACCATTCCCCCCACCGCTCAGGGACAGGATTATTTCCTGCGCTTTCAACCTCTGCGGGACATCAACGACCAACCCGTGGGTCTGCTGGCGGTGGGGCGACCCATGCAGGAGTTGGAGCAATTGCTCTGGCAACGCACCTGGACGACCTATGGATTGGGGGTGCTGATTCTGGTGTTGGCTTGGGGGTTGGGGTTACTGGTAGCGAATGTGCTGACGGAACCCCTGCAACGGTTGACCAGCTATGCCCGGGCTCTGGGACAACAGCGGTACCAAGAGCGGCTGACGCTCACCAGTCAGGATGAATTTGCCCTGCTGGCGCAGGAAATGAGTCAGATGGCCGCCCAGATGGAAACCCACGTGCAGACCCTGAAAACCCAACAGCAGGAGGCGGAAGCCGCCCGTGCCCAACTGGAAGCCGATGTGATCCAACTGCTGATGGACATCGAGGGGGCGCAACAGGGGGATTTGACCGTGCGGGCGCAGGCGGACAGCGGCCAAATTGCCTCGATTGCCGATGCGTTTAATGTCACCCTGGCGAGTCTGCGGACGTTGGTGGGGAATGTGCGGGCAACCACCGACCGGGTGGGAACCCTAGCGGGGCATTCGGAAGCCGCCGTGGTGGATTTAGCCCAGGCCGCCCAGTCCCAGGAATTGGAACTCACCCATGCCCTGGCGTTGGCCGCCGAGAATGCCCAGGCCATTCAAACCATCGCCCAGAGTGCCGCCGAAGCCGCCACCACCGCCCAGTCCTCGCTCCAGGCCGCCCAGGAAGGGCAACAGGCGATGGATGCCACCGCCAGTTTGTACGACCAAATCCGGGAAGCGGTGGGCAAAACCTCGAAAAAGGTGAAACATTTGGTCGGTTCCAGCCAGGAAATCAGCCAGGTGTTGGCGATCATCCAAGAAATCAGCGTCCAGACCAACCTGCTGTCGTTTAACGCTTCTTTGGAATCCGACCGGGCGGGGGAACACGGCCAGGGGTTCCGGTTGATCGCCGATGAAATTGGGCAGTTAGCCAATCTGGTTCGCAAAGAAACCGCCCGCATCGAGGCGCTGGTGCGCAACATCCAACAGGACACCGCCGATGTGTCGAATGCGATGGAAAGCAGTACCAGCGCCGTGGTGGAAGGCTCCTTACTGGTGCAAAAAACCCAGCAGGTCTTGCAGCAACTCGCCCGGTTATCGGAACAAATGGCGCAGTACCAAGAAGCAATTGCCCAACAAACCCGCAGTCACTCCCAGGTGTCCAGCCGGGTGCAGACCGCCATGGAAAACGTGGCCGCCATTGCCGCCACCACCTCAGGAGCCGCCCAGGAAGTGGCCAGTGCCTTGCAAGAACTGGGCGAAGAAGTCCGGCAGTTGCAACAATTTGTCCTGCAATTCCGCCTCCAGCACGATAGCCACCCCACCCATGAGTACGTTTAACCCCCACTTCGACAGCGACACCCTCGCCAGTTTGATGGCGGAAGCCCGGCAGGGGTTTTTGGAAGAGGAAGCCCCCCAATACGTGGACATCCTCCGCCAGGGTATTCTTGCCCCCCAGTGGGATTACGAGAAACTCATGCGGGCGGCTCACACCCTCAAAGGGGGAGCCGGTACCTTTCAACTGTCGGCACTACAACACCTGGCACACCACCTGGAAGACCTGTTGGAACTGATGGGGCAACGGAGCATCCCGGCGGGGGAACCCCTGGTGCGGCGGGGGGTCGAAGAGGTGGCTTGGCTACTGGATAACGTCAATAACCCCAGCATCACGGGCGACCCGGAGCTGTTGGCCGCCATTGCCGCCTTAGTTGCCCAGGAAAGTCCGACTGCCCCCAACCCGGAAGAGGAACTGCGCGCGACCCTCACCGGGGCGTTGGAAGATTGCTTGCAGGTGGCCGAGGGACGCTTGGCTCAAGGGGATGGGAGTGCCTGCGGCGAATTGCTGGAAAATTGCCTGTTTTTGGCGCAGGAATTGACCTTACCCTGGTTGGAAGCCGCCCTGGCTCCCTTGCAGGCAACCGCCACCATTGAGATTGCCCAGCAGGTGATCGCCCGGATTCGCCACGAGCGGGATCGGATATTGGGCATCACCGCCAGCATTCCCCCCCTCCCCGTCAGTCCGCTGGCTCCCGAACCAGAACCTATCCCCACGGCGGAACCCGCTACCGTTTTGACCCATGTGCGGCTACCGTTGAAAACGATTGAATTTTTGGCGAATACGGGCGGCGATTTGCTGTTGTACTTGGAAAAACTCAGCGGGCAGCAGGAGCAACTGGAAGCCACCATTCGCCATCTCAAAGACCTGGTGCAGGGGTTTGAACCCGTGCGGGAGCAGATGGATGAAGTGTACGAACAACTGGCCGTCCAATACCGCACCAGCGACACCCCCGGCACCGAGTTTGACCCCCTGGAGATGGATCGTTTTAGTGCCCTGCACGAAACCCTGCAAGCCTGCCAGGAATTTGTCGCCCAAATCAGCGAAAACGCCGAGGACTTAGACCTGGTCACCCGCAGTACCGCCCGGGAACTGGTGAGTTTGCGGCGCAATTTGAACCAAATCTACAGCGAATCCACCAAAGCCCGCTTGAATCCCTTTAGTACCTTGACCAGCCCGTTTACCGACAAAATCCAGCGCATGGCGCAACGGTACGGCAAACAGGTGCAATGCCGCATTGAGGGGGCGGACGTTCTCCTGGACCGGGTGCTGCTGGAGCAACTCAAAGGTCCCTTGACCCATTTGGTGAATAATGCCTTTGACCACGGCATCGAACCCCCGGAAGAACGGGTACAGATGGGTAAATCGCCCACGGCGCAGATTGCCCTCCGGGCGCAGGTGCAGGGCAACCAAGCCCTGATCAGCATCCAAGACGATGGCCGGGGGGTGAATTTCCCACGGGTTTATCAAAAAGCAAAAGAACGGGGGTTAACCCAAGCTCCGTTTGAGCAACTCAGCCGGGAGCAAATTTTAGACTTTCTGTTCATGCCGGGCTTTTCCACTACGGCTCAGGTGTCGGAACTCTCCGGGCGGGGGGTGGGTTTGGATGCGGTGCGTACCGAGATTCGCCAACTGGGGGGGACGGTGGAAATCACCTCGGAACCGGGCAAAGGCACCCAATTTACCCTGCGCTTGCCCTTGGCGGTGAGTTTATTACCCCTGTTGATCGTGCGGGCGCAGGGACGGCAGTTGGGCTTTTTGGCCGACAGCGTGCTGGACATTCTGCGGGAAGTGCCGGTGGAACGAAATTTTGACCACCCCCTGACCGTCACTTGGCAAGACCAGGATTTACCTGTGTATCTCCCGGAACACCTGTTGGAGTACGCCGTTCCCCTCGAACCCCCCCTGGCGCAGGCGATTTTGGTCTTGAAAGGTCCCCACGGCCAACCCCTGGGGTTGGTGGTGGATGAACTCAACGAGGTGCGGCAACGGATGGTGAAACGGATCGAGGAAGTCTTCCCCCTGCCGCCCTATCTGGTGGGAGCCGCCGTTTTGCCTTCGGGGGAATCCATCCCGGTTTTATTGCCAAGTCAACTGCGCCGCCCGGGGCAAACCCTGACCCCCACCTTACCCCCCTTGGCAGAGGAACCCACCAGCCGCAAACCCACCGTATTAATCGCCGAGGATTCCGTCTATACCCGCCGCATTATCTCCAGCGTGTTGGGGCAAGCTGGGTATGAGATTATCGCCTGTCGGGACGGGCAAGAAGCCTGGGAAATGCTCTTACAAAATACGGATAAAGTCAATCTTATCCTCACGGATTTGGAAATGCCCCGCTTGAACGGCCTGGATTTGATCCAAAGCATTCGCGAACATCCCCTAGTCAACCGTCTGCCCGTGGTGATGCTCACTTCTCGCACCGGCGACCGCCACCGCAGTAAAGCCAGCAGTTTAGGCGTCAACGGCTACCTCGGCAAACCCTGCAACCCCAGCGAACTGTTGGCCACCATCAGTCAGTTTGTCCCCGTTGCTCAATAAGGGCTTCCGTCTCGTGAATGATCTGGCGCAATGCGGTCAGAATCGCCGGGTCAACCGCCTGCCATTGTCCCCGTTGGTGCGCCTCCCAAAACCGCTCCGCCATGCCCCGCAGTGCCCAGGGATTGGCTTGGGTGAGAAATGCCCGCACCTCCGGGTCGAGCAGATACGCCCGCACCATGCCCTCGTACAGATAATCCGCCCCGCATCCCGTGGTGGCATCGTAGGCAAAAAAATAATCCACCGTGGCGGCCAGTTCAAACGCTCCTTTGTAGCCGTGCCGCATCATCGCCTGAATCCATTTGGGGTTGACCACCCGTGCCCGATAGACCCGCTGGATTTCTTCCCGGAGCGTGCGAATTTTCAGATACGAGGGGCGGCTGTGATCCCCGTGATAGATGGTGGGATTGGTGCCGGTTAAGGTGCGAATCGCCACGGTTAACCCGCCCTGAAACTGGTAATAATCATCGGAATCGAGAATATCATGCTCCCGATTGTCCTGATTATGTAAGACAATTTCCGTATTTTGTAAACGCTGGCACAAGCTCTCCCTGGCCGGTTCACCCCAGATTTCGCCGGTGTAACCGTAGCCACTCCAATTCAAAAACGCCGTGGCTAAATCCGCCGGAGTTTCCCAATGTTGACTACTGATTAACCCTTGCAGTCCCGCCCCATAACTGCCCGGTTTCGGCCCAAACACCCGCAGATGGGCGTGCCGGTATGCCACCTCTGGGGCAACCCCTTGCGCCAAAAGGGTTTGGGTAGCCTGCGCCACCTGCGCCACCAAAGGATTCTCCTGCGGTGATTCCGGCAAAGCCGCCACCGCCCGTACTGCTTGGCTAAAAAAGTCCAACAGATGCGGAAAACTATCCCGAAAAAAGCCCGACACCCGCAACGTCACATCCACGCGTGGCCGCCCCAGAAAACTCAGGGGCAAAATCTCAAAATCCACCACCCGCCGACTCGGCCCCGCCCAGACCGGTCGCACCCCCAACAGAGCCAAGGCTTCCGCCAGGTCATCGCCCCCGGTGCGTAAGGTGGCCGTGCCCCAAATGGACAAAACCAACGTGCGGGGATAATCCCCGTGATCTTGGGTATAGCGTTCGATGACCGCCTGCGCCGCCCGTTGTCCCACCGCCCACGCCGTCTCCGTGGGAATCGCCCGCACATCCACCCCGTAAAAATTCCGCCCGGTTGGTAATACCTCTGGCCGTCCCCGACTGGGTGCCCCCGCCGGGCCACTGGGCACATAACGTCCCGCCAACCCCCGCAGTAAATGGGTAATTTCCTGGGGCGTTTGCCGAATGCGGGGCAGGAGCGTGGTCTCAATCCAGGCTAAAACCGGCTTGGCCTGGGCCCCCGGCGGTGGGTCGTAGGGTTGCCCCGCCAAGAGTTGCTCCACCCAAACGGCGGCTTGAGCTTCCAGAGCGGCAATCGCTTCCCGCCGGGACATGGATTAAAGTTGTTCGTTTTCCGGGGGAGAGTCCGGGTCCTGTTCGAGAGCGTGGTTCAGGCGGCGCACGTATTCCTCAAAAGCCTGTTTGACCATCCACTCCGGCGCACTGGCATCCTGGAGTTGTTGCCAAAAGGGGCGGCTCATCAGGGTAATCAGGTGGTCGCACCGTCCCTGTAGCCCATCCTGCTGGGAATCAATGTGCTGTAACCCCTGCTCCAACCGGTCCCAGCGTCCCTCCAGGTTGTCCCAAATCTCCCGGATCAGTTTCGACAATTCCCGAATGCAGTTGTGGGCGTCCTCCACTTGCTGAATCAGGGTTTCGACCTGGCGAGCCAGGACTTGGTTTTCGTGGGCGAGACGCTCCACAATATCCAAAATACGCCCCAGATTTTCGGGGGTGACTTCCAACGGTCGGGACGGGGAACTCATGGGCAAAAAGGAAAGATAACGTAACGCCATTTTAACCTGAAGTGAAAAACCGGGCGACCCCCAAAAATATGGGTTACATTAAAAGGAATTCTTTGTGAGTACATAGGGTGGGTTATGCGTAGAAGCAAACAACCGTGGATCGAAATGGTGGCGGGACTCACAGCGATGGGGTTGGCCGGGTCGGTGGTGGTCGCCCAAACCCCGATGGAAAATAACCCCAAAACCATCCTGGACGAAGCCTGGCAGATTATTAATACCCATTACGTTGACCCCAACTTCAACCGGGTGAACTGGCAACAAGTCCGCCAGGATTTGCTCAGCCGGGAGTACACCTCTACAGCACAAGCCTACGCCGCCCTGCGTGCCGAAATCAAAAAATTAGGCGACCAGTACACCCGCTTTCTCGACCCCCAAGAATTTCAAGCCCTCGCCAACCAAACCGCCGGGGAATTTTCCGGGATCGGGGTACGCCTGAAACTGGATGAGTCC
>JAUQVQ010000017.1:0-11810 GCA_039794725.1 Gloeomargarita sp. HHBFW_bins_162 | reverse complement strand
AGAGATTACGGAGAACCAGAGACGGGGGCTACGCCCCTGCGACCGCTAATTGGGAATTAAACGTACCTCTGCAAACGGGTAGAAAATTTCTGAGTAACAAGGCAGAGATTACGGAGAACCAAAGACGGGGGTTGCGCCCCTGCGACCGCTAATTAGGAATTAAAGGTACCTCTGCAAACGGGTAGAAAATTTCTGAGTGAGAAGGCAGAGATTACAGAGAACCAAAGACAGGGGCTGCGCCCCTGCGACCGCTAATTAGGAATTTGCCTAGAGGTTTCCGTTGCTTGGTATCGCCATATCACCACAAAAATTTTTCATCGTCGAGGAACTTTTGTGTATTTATATCGTTTATACATTTAATGGCCGGGGCAATAGACTAAAAATCCCTTAAGAATGGGCTAAGCACCTTGTCAGTGACCTGGAAACCCCACTACACTAGGGGGACGTGTAACGCAGGGATTCTCCATGACTGAGACCACGACTCCTTCTCGTCGCACCCCGTACCAGCCCCAAAACCGGCGGCGGATTCTCTGTGTATTTCCCCGCTACAGTCCCTCGTTTGGCACCTTTCACCACGCCTACGAGTTGATGCCGGGGGTGAAGGGGTTTATGCCGCCCCAGGGGTTGTTGGTCGTAGCCGCTTATATGCCGGAGTCGTGGGAGGTGCGCCTGATTGATGAAAATATCCGACCGGCGCGCTGGTGGGATTATCGTTGGGCGGATGCGGTGATCATCAGTGGTATGCACATTCAAAAGCCGCAAATTTTAGAAATTAATCGCAAAGCCCATCACCACGGGAAAATTACCGCTTTGGGGGGGCCTTCGGTGTCCGGGTGTCCTGAGTATTACCCGCAGGTGGATATCTTGCATCTGGGGGAATTGGGGGATGCAACCGATGCCATGATCGCCTATTTGGATACGCATACAGAACGCCCAAAACAACAGATTATTTTCCAAACGAAAGAACGCGTGCCGTTAAGTGCTTTTCCGATTCCTGCCTATGAAAAACTGCCCTTAAATAAATACTTTATTGGCAGTGTGCAATTTTCAAGTGGCTGTCCCTATCATTGTGAATTTTGTGATATTCCCGCCCTGTACGGAAATAATCCCCGCTTGAAAACGCCCCAGCAAATTTTGGCGGAACTTGATGCGATTTTAGCGGCGGGGAATCCGGGAGCGATTTATTTTGTGGATGATAATTTCGTCGGGAATCGTAAGGCCGTCATGGAACTGTTACCCCACTTGATTGACTGGCAAAAAGAGCGGGGGTATCCGGTGCAATTTGCCTGTGAAGCGACCTTGAATTTAGCCCAAAGCCCGAAAATTTTAGCGATGATGCGGGAAGCCTATTTTTGTACCGTTTTTTGCGGCATTGAAACCCCGGAACCAGAAGCCTTGCATTCGATTTCCAAAGACCACAATTTGAGTTTACCCATCCTACAAGGGATTAAAATTCTCAACAGTTATGGCTTAGAAGTGGTCTCAGGAATTATCCTCGGTTTGGACACCGATACCCCGGCAACGGCCGACCGAATTTTAGAATTTATCCGCCTATCCCAGATTCCAATGTTAACCATTAACCTCCTCTACGCTCTGCCGAAAACCCCCTTGTGGGCACGGTTGGAAAAAGAGGGGCGGCTGGTTTTTGATGACAATCGGGAATCAAATGTGAATTTTCTTTTACCCCATGAACAAGTGGTGGGGATGTGGCGTAAATGTATTACCCAAGCCTACACGCCAGAATTTATCTACGAACGGTTTGCTTACAATTTAGAACATACCTATCCCAACCGCATTCAAGTACCCAATAGTCCCGCTCGTACCTCCTGGTCAAACATAATCAAAGGGTTGGGATTAATGTTTAATATCTTGGTCAAAGTGGGCTTACTGAGTGATTATCGAGACACGTTTTGGAAGTTTGCTAAACCCGCCTTCAAAAAGGGGCAAATTGAGTATATTATCAGCACGGCGTTGGTGAGTCATCATTTGATTAAATTTGCCCGTGAATGTGGGCAAGGTCAAGAATCCGCCTCGTTCTACTCCCAAAAAGTACGGCAACCGGTGGCGGTGACTACGAGTTACTAACCCGTTCCGGTTTTAATAAGCTCCAGGACAAGGCAATGCCCAGGATTGCTAAAACGGCAATGGGATAAAACACATAAGTATAGCTACCCAACCAGTCTCGCATCCGCCCCGTAACCAGGGTTCCCATCAATGCCCCCACTCCATACGCTGTAAAGACAATGCCATAATTTTGGGCATACTGTTCGGGGTTAAAAAACCGCAGAGTAATCGTCGGAGCCATCGCCAGCCAGCCCCCCAAACAAAACCAAAACAGGCAAAACGCCACGAGATAAATGCCCACCTGTCCCGCGTCGGCATTGAACATCAAAAGACAGGCCAGCAAAATCAACACATAGGAAAAAATGGCAACATAACGGGGTTGAAATCGATCCGCCAACCAACCAAATAGGGGGCGACTCAACCCATTAAACACCGCAAACAAGGCCACACTATTCGCCGCTACGGTCGCATCAATTTTAATCAATTCTTGCCCCACCGGACTGGCTATACCAATCGCACTCAACCCCGCCAACGTGCCAATACTATAACAAAACCACAGCCCATAAAACCCGCGACTGGCTAACAACTTTTGCGGATAGCTGGCACTATTTTGCACGGCATTTTTAGCCTGATTTTGCTGAGGCATCCAACCCCTCGGCGGAAATTTCATGGTTAGAGAAATTACCCCAATAATCACCGCAAATGCCATCCCCAGTAAACGCAACGTTGGCCGCACGGTGTAGGTATTAATTAAAAAATTGGCTAAGGGCGCAGTTACTAGAGGCGATAGGCCAAACCCGACGATGGTTAACCCCACCGCCAACCCCTTGCGATCCGGAAACCAGCGAGACACCACCGCCATCGGCACCCCATAGGCAATGCCGATCCCCGTCCCGGCCATCACGCCATAGCTGAAAATTAACAGCCCAATTTGCTCCGCAAAACTCGCCAAAATATACCCCAAACCCACAATCAAGCCGCCCACGGCCGCCACCAATCGAGGCCCCAAGCGAGGGATATAAAATCCCGTAATCGGCATTAACAAAGCATAAAAAACCAATACCACTGTGTAGGGTAAAAGGCTTTCCGTGGCACTTAAATTTAATTCTTGTTCCAGAGGCACCCGAAAAATGCTCCAAGAATAAACACTCCCCAAACACAACAACAGCATCATACCCAGGGGAATGAGATACCACCGGCCTTGTTCGGCGGGTTGACCCAAAATGGTTACGGGTGGACTGGGATTCATCCGTGAGCTTGGTGGCAAACGTAAGAGCACCTCCATAGTAATCCTAAAAGGTTCAAGAACAAAAAAGTAGGGAGAGTCAAAAACGGGGGCTATCCCCCTGCGACCCTTCCAATTCAACAAGGATTACTCTATTTAATTTATGCAAACGGGTAGAGAATTTCTTAGTGGGCACCTCTATTTATTCAATCGGGAAAAAATCTCTCAGTTAGAATCCGGAAATTACGGAGAACCAGAGACGGGGGCTGCGCCCCTGCGACCGCTCATTGGCAATTTTTAGAGGTACCCTTAGTGAGAATGCAGAGATTATGGAGAACCCAAAACGGGGGCTGCGCCCCTGCGACCGCTCATTGGCAATTTTTAGAGGTACCCTTAGTGAGAATGCAGAGATTATGGAGAACCCAAAACGGGGGCTGCGCCCCTGCGACCGCTCATTGGCTTTTTAGAGGTACCCTTAGTGAGAATGCAGAGATTATGGAGAACCTAAAACGGGGGCTGCGCCCCTGCGACCGCTCATTGGCAATTTTTAGAGGTACCCTTAGTGAGAATGCAGAGATTATGGAGAACCCAAAACGGGGGCTGCGCCCCTGCGACCGCTCATTGGCAATTTTTAGAGGTACCCTTAGTGAGAATGCAAAGATTATGGAGAACCCAAAACGGGGGCTGCGCCCCTGCGACCGCTCATTGGCAATTTTTAGAGGTACCCTTAGTGAGAATGCAAAGATTATGGAGAACCCAAAACGGGGGCTGCGCCCCTGCGACCCTTGTTGCCAATTCAAAAGGGATTGCTATACAGGTTCTCCTAATTGGTCAACACCCTAATTTTTTACCCGATTCTGTTCATCCAAAACTAGAACTTTGGGCACATGATGCCCCCATTCTTCCGGCGTTAATAACCCATAACTCATAATAATTAACCGATCCCCAACTGTGCCGCAATGCGCCGCCGCCCCATTTAATTCCACTTTACCAGAACCCGCCGGAGCCGCAATCACATAGGTGGTTAACCGCTGACCATTGGTAATATTAGCCACCTGCACCTGTTCATGGGGCAAAATGCCTGCTTGCTCCAATAAATCTTGGTCAATGGCGATGCTACCCACGTAATCGAAATAAGCCCCCGTTAGTGTAGCATTGTGGAGCTTGCTGAGCAGAAAAATTCGCCACATGGCGACACCATTATTGAGAAAAAATTAGGCGTTTTGGTAGGCTTGAATACATTGAGCTACCAAGGGCATCACCGAGTACACATCTTTCCATTCACCGACTTCCACTTTTTTCTTTTGCAGATTTTTGTAGGTGCGGAAAAACTCGGCAATTTCGGCCAACCGATGGGGAGCCACATCGCTTAGGGATTTGAATTTTTCATAGCGGGGGTCATCGGCGGGTACGCAGAGCAATTTTTCATCCCGTTCGCCCCCGTCCACCATTTCCAACATGCCAATCGGCCGCGCCGTAATCAAACACCCAGGAAAAGTCGGTTCATCCATCATCACCATCCCATCGAGCGGGTCGCCATCATCGCCTAAGGTGTTGGGAATAAAACCGTAGTCAAAGGGATAATGCACCGAGGAATACAATACCCGGTCGAGTTTAATCACCCCTAATTCTTTGTCCAATTCGTATTTATTGCGAGAACCGGCGGGGATTTCAATGATGATATTCACCAGACCTTCGGCGGGTTGGGGGGGGATTTGACTCAGATTCACGGCGGTACTCACACTTGGGAACATTCTTGATTGTACCGGCAAAGGGGTTTGGCCAGTAGCAATCGTTTGGCTCCCCCGAACCAGGTTTGCCACGTCCACTCCCACCGCTCCACCTGGTAGCCCAACCCCTGGTATAAATTGCGGGCGGCCTGATTGTTTTCCATGACGTGCAGGTAGAGATTTTCCTGCGGCCACGCCTGCACCGCCTGTTCTGCCGCTAGGAGTAACTGTCGCCCCAACCCCTGCCGCCGATAGGCCGGAGCCACCGCCAAATTCGCCAGGTAAATGTAGTGGATGTGGAGCCATTGCCGCTGACTCAACTCTACCGCCCCCACCAACCGGGTGTCCCGCCAAACCCCCAGCCAGAGGATTTTGTCCCCGTCCCGCTCCAATCTCTGGCGCACATCCTGCTCAATCGTCCGTTGCCACACGGCCGTCCACCAGCCCCCCGGATTCACGGGCGGCGGAAAACACTCGGCCAACAGGACGGCCAGTTGCCCTAATTCCCCCAGCGTGACCGGTCGAATCACCCCTGTTTGGCGAGGAATTGTTCTAATTCCGCCAGTTGCTCCGCATCCACCTTGGTCTGCATCGGGCAGAATTTCGGGCCACACATCGAGCAAAACTCCGCCGTTTTGTAAATGTCGGCGGGCAAGGTCTCGTCGTGGTATTCCCGTGCCCGTTCCGGGTCGAGGGCGAGTTCAAACTGCCGGTTCCAGTCAAAGTGGTAGCGGGCCCGGGAGAGTTCATCATCCCGATCCCGTGCCCCCGGACGATGCCGGGCAATATCGGCGGCATGAGCGGCAATTTTGTAGGCGATTAACCCATTGCGCACATCCTCAGCGTTGGGCAGACCCAAATGTTCCTTGGGCGTGACGTAACACAGCATCGCCGTCCCGTACCACCCCGCCAGCGCCGCCCCAATCGCCGAAGTAATATGGTCATAGCCCGGCGCAATATCGGTTACTAAAGGCCCCAGCACATAAAACGGGGCTTCCGAGCATTCTTCCATCTGCTTTTTGACGTTAAATTCAATCTGATCCATCGGCACGTGCCCCGGCCCTTCCACCATCACCTGCACGTCGTGTTCCCAGGCTTTGCGGGTCAGTTGCCCCAGGGTTTTCAATTCAGCTAATTGCGCCGCATCCGACGCATCGTGCAAACACCCCGGACGCAGAGAATCTCCCAAACTAAAGGACACATCGTACTTTTTGAAAATCTCAATAATGTCCCGAAAATGGGTATAAAGTGGGTTTTGCTTGTGATGGTGCAACATCCACCGGGCAATAATCCCCCCGCCCCGGGACACAATGCCGGTAATTCGGTTTTTCACCAGCGGCAGATATTCAATCAAAATCCCCGCATGAATCGTCATGTAATCCACCCCTTGTTGGGCGTGTTTTTCAATCACGTGCAGGAAATCATCGGGGGTGAGTTTATCCAAATTGCCATGCACCGATTCCAAGGCTTGATACACCGGCACTGTGCCAATGGGAACCGGCGAATTTTGGATAATGGCGGTACGAATCTCATCCAAATTACCACCGCCGGTGGATAAATCCATCACCGTATCGGCACCGTATTTCACCGCTAGAAATAACTTTTCCAATTCCTGTTGAATGTCAGAAGAATTAGGCGATGCGCCAATGTTGGCATTCACCTTACATTTTGAGGCAATGCCGATGCACATGGGTTCTAAATTTTCGTGGTTGATGTTCGCCGGAATAATCATCCGCCCCCGTGCCACTTCTTCCCGGATCAAAGAAGGCGGTAATTGCTCCCGTTCCGCCACATAATTCATTTCTTCGGTGATAATGCCTTGGCGGGCGTAGTGCATTTGGGTAACATTAGCCTGACCCCGGCGAGGGGCAATCCAATGGGTGCGTAAATGTGCCATATTTTACCTCAAAAAAAACAGCTTCCCTCCGCCGGTACGACCCGGTTCAGGTTCTCAGGGTATATTCTCAGCCCCGGAGTGGGGCACCCCTAGCCTATGTAGCTGTTATTTTAACATGGGGGTTTATGCGTGGGGGATGTTCGCAAAAATTTAAGGGGTTCTCTGAACAATTAAGTTTTTTATTTTAGGGAACCTCTATAGCAATCCCTTTTGAGTTGGCAACAAGGGTCGCAGGCCTGCCCCCGTATTTGGTTCTTTCTCTTTTACTCTCGAATCTTTTAGGATTGCTATATGAATCTAAAATTCAGTGGTCGTAGGGGCACCGCCCCCGTTTCTCTGTCATGCGGGCGTTCTGGCAGTAGAATTTCCCCTTTGTTTCGATAAATAGAGGTGCCCTTTAGGATTTGGCGGCTAATTCTGTCAGCCGGATCGCCAGATTGAGCAGGGATGGCCCCAAGTTTGCCAGTACGGTGACGGTGCCCGCCGTGATGATGATGGTGGTAGCCAAGCGGGTCAGGTTGTCGGTGGCCTGCCGGAAAGCGTCAAATTTGTATTCCTGGTTTTCCACCTTGGTGTCTAATTTCTGCACCTGGGCTTCCAGGTTACTGACTTGAGTTTCCAGATTACCAACTCGGATTTCTAGGTTGCCGACTTGGGTTTCTAAGTGATCCAGCCGGGTGTTGATGTTGCGTAACTCCACCACCACATCCGAGAGAGTGGCGGCAATGGACTCCAAAGTGACCGGGGAATTGCTCACTGTTGGCTTTGTCGTGATATTTTTTAGGGAACCTCTATTAATTAGTAATTAGCGGTCGCAGGGGGGCACCCCCCGTGTCTGGTTCTCCGTAATTTCTGGATTCTAACTAAAGGATTTTTTGCCCGATTGAATAAATAGAGGTTCCCTTTAGTTTATAGCAATCCCCAAAAATTTAGGAACCAATAATTTTGAATTGAGGACACCTTGGTTAATTTTAGATGAGAAATTAGCGGTCGCAATGGAACAATGCCCCGTCTCTGGTTCTCCGTCATTTAGGCATTTTGGCAGTAAAATTTCTCCCTTAACTTCAATCAATAGACCTCTTACATGATTTATATTCACCCTCACCCCCGACCCCTCTCCCATCAAGGGAGAGGGGAGCAGCCCCCGTCTCTGGTTCCCGGTAATCTGGGCATTCTGGCAATAGGACTTCTCCTGACGCTCAATAATATAGAGATGCCCTCAAGTCATCCATTGCATTTGCCTACACACCGTCCAAACGAGCCTGCACCAACACCTGTGCCGCCCGATGCAACCCCTGGTATTCCTGCTCCTGCAAGGGTACATTCACCACCTGACTGATGCCCTGGCGGTTGATCACGGTCAATAAACTGAGATACACTTCGCCCAAACCGTAATACCCCTGCGCCAAACAACTCACCGGCATCACCCGCTGTTGATGGCCCAAAATGGCTCCGACCAAATGATCCACCGCCAGAGCAATGCCATAACTCGTACTGCCTTTGCGCCGGATCACCTCCTGCCCCGCCTGCACCACTTGCTGCCACAACGGCTCTTGTGCCGCCACAGGAATCTCCCAGGGCACCCCCCCAACGGTAATCCGACTCCACAAAGGCACCGCTTTTTCCCCGTGTTCCCCCAAAACCGGCGCCTGGATACTGCTCGGAGCAATGTGTAAGTGTTGCGCCAAGATGGTTTGAAAACGAGCCATGTCCAACAACGTACCGGAACCAATCACCCGTTGCGCAGGCAGTCCCGACCACTTCCAGGTGTAGTAACTCATCACATCCACCGGATTGGTCACCACCACCCAGACCGCCTCACCACAGACTGGCAGGAGGTTTTGGACAATTTCTCGGACAATGCCAGCATTTTTTTGCAACAAAACCAGGCGACTTTCATGCGGCCCCCGCCGCGCCCCCGCCGTAATCACCACCACTTGGGCGCCCACCGCATCTTCATAACTCCCCGAATGCACCCGCACCGGTTCCACAAAGGGCAACCCATGCCCCAAATCCCAGGCTTCCCCCTCCGCCCGCAACGCATCGACGTCCAGCAGAAGCAATTCGTCCGCCCGGTGCCGCACCGCCAAGGCAAAAGCACAGGCCATACCCACCTGACCCGTGCCCACAATTACGACTTTGCGCCAACCCTGCGTTGCTGTCCCCTGTCCATAGGGAATCAGCACACCGTTTCCCATGCTAGGCCGTCACGTTCGAGGTCGTCGTTGATGCCTCCGGAGTCGGTCGTGGCCGCTGATTTTGTAGCGCCGATTCCACTGCGTACATTTCTACATGACTAAACAATGTCGTGACAAACGCAAACAGCAAAAACGGCAGAGAGAGTACCAAAATCAAGCCCACCGCCGCCAGCGCAAAAATCGGACTGGTTGACAATGCCGACAACGACACCGCCAAACTCAGAAAAATCACCACCAACCAGGCAATCACTTGACCGTAGATGTCCCCGAAGGTCAACGTACAAACAAACCGGTAACGACTAATTTTATCCACAGCCATCCTCTCCAAAAACTCGTATCTAAAACGTAACAGAGCAATGCGAATAGTCCCCCATTTCTTCCCAAAATTGTTATATCCCGCCAAAAAGCGCAATCAATCGCAACTTCAACCGCAGGAGCACCCCGGTGAGGAACCCAGCGAAATTCGATAAACTACGCAGTGCAGGGGCTTATCCCACTCCCGGTAAACGCTAACAATCCCTCTTGCATCTCGAACAAAAGCTGTAGAAGTTTAGCCCTCGTCGTTAGCTCTGAAATCCTTTAGGGCACCTCTATTTATTCAATCGGGGAAAGAATCTCTCATTTAGAATCCAGAGATGACGGGGAACCAGAGACGGGGGCTGCGCCCCTGCGACCGCTAATTCACAATCTTTAGAGGTACCCTTTAGTTTTTTTTACAACGATTTGGGATGGAGATGTAATTGTGGGGTACAGACAAGCTCGCCCATACCCCGGATGATTCGTGCTAATAGGCCAGTCCCATACTGCGGGTGGTTTCCGCCCCCAGATAGACCCGAATGCTCAAAAAGTCCGTTGGGCAGGCCGTTTCACAGCGTTTGCACCCCACACAGTCTTCCGTGCGAGGAGCCGAGGCGATTTGACCCGCCTTACACCCATCCCAGGGCACCATTTCCAACACATCGAGGGGGCAGGCACGGACACACTGAGTACAGCCAATGCAGGTATCGTAGATTTTTACAGCGTGGGACATAACCGAGTTGCTCCGCAGTCAGGTTTCTAGCATCCCAGTCTATAGCACTCCCAGGGAACACCTGGACATTCCGTCAGGAATCTTCAAGGAATTTAACGAAGGACTCCCGCTACAATCGGTAGGGGAAAACACAAACGGGGAAAAGACGATGCTCAAGCGGCGGCAGGTACTTTGGGGTAGCTTGGGGTTAACGTTACTAGGAGCAAAAGCGGCCTGGGCGGACACCCCCCGGCGGGAATTGGAATTAACCGCTCCCTTTACCGTCCCGCCCTTACCCTACCCCTACGATGCCCTCGAACCCGTCATTGACCGGCGCACCATGACCTTCCACCACGACAAACACCACGCTGCCTACGTCAACGCCTTGAACACAGCGATAGATAAACATCCCGAATTGGGTAGCCAAACTGTAGAACAACTATTACAAAATTTAGACAAAATTCCTACGGATATTCGGACGGCCGTACGCAATCATGGGGGCGGGCACTACAACCACAGTTTGTTTTGGGAGAGTATGCGGCCACCCCAAGCGAGTGAACCAACGGGAGAATTAGGGTCAGCCCTAGGGAAAAATTTCGGGGATTTTGCCACATTTCAACAGCAATTTGAACAGGCGGGTGCAGGCGTTTTTGGCAGTGGTTGGGTCTGGTTGGTGGGAGATAAAAACGGCCAGCTGAGAATTACGACGACCCCTAATCAAGATAGTCCCATTAGTGTGGGATTAACCCCGCTACTGGGCAATGATGTGTGGGAACACGCCTACTATTTGAGCTATCAAAACCGGCGAGCGGACTATCTAAAATCCTGGTGGCAGGTGGTGAATTGGCCGGTGGTGGCACAGCGATATTCGGCCTGGCTGGCAACCCTCTGATGGGCTATTTTTTGGCCTGTAATGCCTGATCCACAATTGCTTTCGTACTACTCAAATGGGGTTTGCTGGCTGAATAAACAATCTGAATCGTATCCCCCACTTGATAGTTATGATGTTCTGACCGAAAAACGTCTAACCCGTTGCGGTGTGTTTGACCGTTTTGATCGTGATATTCATACGTCACCCGATAGTACCGCCGCCCTGATCGAACTTTGCGGACAATGACCCCATTAGTTTCAATGCCGTCTGCTAAAACCTGCCAAAAATTTCTAATCAATCGGACGTAGTTCGCAATGATTAACCCGATGATGATCAACGGTGCAAAAATAACCAAGATGATGAAAAATTCCATTGTTTTCCTCTTAGTTATAGCCTTTTCGGTCATTAAAGAGTTTAGGTGGGGAGAGAAGAACTAGAGACCGGGGCAAAGCCTGCGGCGCACTACATAGACTACCCCTGCGACCCTTCCAACGCACAAAGGATGGCTATAGACATCTTAAGAGAACCTCCATTTATTATTCAAGCGGCTACAGAATCTCTTAGTGGGCACCTCTATTTATTCAAGCGAGCCAAAAATCTCTTAGTTGGAATCCAGAGATTACGGAGAACCAGAGGCGGGGGGTGCCCCCCTGCGACCGCTAATTACCAATTTTTAGAGGTGCCCTAGTGCGAATCCAGAAATTAGGGAGAACCAGAGACGGGGGCTGCGCCCCTGCGACCGTTAAATTACAATTTTTAGAGGTGCCCTATAGAAGCTACGCCCCTGCGACGCGTGTGCCAAATTGACAAAGGATT
>JAUQVQ010000016.1:0-11943 GCA_039794725.1 Gloeomargarita sp. HHBFW_bins_162 | reverse complement strand
ATGCAGCCGCCTTTTTGCAGGATTTAGCCCAGTTGATTGAGAATGAATCTCAGTCGCTGGTGTTGTAACGTTGCGCCTGCTGGTAAATCAGTTTTTGTACCGAACCCACCACCGGGTTGACCTCTAACCCGCGGCTGTCTGGATTTTGTAAATGCGCCTGTTGTTCCTGTTCCATCATCAGCACATCTTCTCGGATTAAGCCCTGCAGAAACCCTTTGGCGGCATTAAAACAGCGATTTTTCACCCAACGACGGAACCAAATCGGTAAGCGATGCAAATCCCGAAATGCCCCCAAGGAAACGGTATGGATTAAATAGGCACGGGTTTGGGTGGCACTCACCGGCGCAATCAGGCAATATAAGCGAAAATCATTACCCAACCAGGAATGCCAGTGGGGGTATTCATAACGGACAATCAAGGAGGTGGGAAAGCCCCGGCGCAATTGGGGAATAAAAAGCTGAATCACCGACCAGGGGCGGTCAATACGGAAATAACATTCGGCGTGATACTCTGCTTCTACCCAATCAGAACCTGTGCTTTTCTTATGTAAAATCGCCCTGCCCCAGGGTTGAAAATTCCGGTGTAAATGACCGTGATACATATCCATCAAATTTTCAATCAAAAACGAAAAATGCGCCTGAAAATTCATCGGTGCGACACTGACTACATAATTCAAATGCTCCCATTCCGGTAAATGAAGGGGTTGCTGGTTTTGGGCTTGGGTGGGATCACCGGGAAACAGCCAAATAAATCCCTGCCGTTCTTGAACAGGATAACTACGGATACGGCAGGGGGGCAATTTTTGCTTTTCATTCAGATAGGGAATATCCGTACAATGTCCAGCCCCATCAAACCTCCACCCGTGATAGATGCAGACAAGTTCATCCCCCTGGACGTAACCGCTACTGAGTTTCACCAAACGGTGGGGGCAACGATTTTCCAGTGCCTGCACCTGACCTTGGCGGTTGCGAAATAGGACAATATCTTGGTGCCAAAGCTGGATGGCTAGGGGTTTTTTACCCAGTTCTGTACTGAGTGCCACCGCATACCAATGATTCAAATTCACTGCCGCTGACCGCAAGAATTTTGGCCGTGGGATACCAGCCGACTGGTTCATAGCGTCGGTGCAATCACTCCTCAACGAATGCAGGATAACACTTTACCGGGACAAATGTGGCTATTGCTCACCAATAACAACCCCCTTCAACCCGTTGATGGTTCGTTGGAACTTCAGTGGGTAGAGGTCGCACCCAATGCTCATTGTAGAACTTTTGGAAAAAGGGCCTCTCATCCCACCGTTTGCCTCGGATGCCAAAGAGAATTTGCGTCGCTCCCCCCAAATGCACCGCTTTTCTACCAATTCGTTTAACGTGTGCTGCCAAGGGTAAACCGTAGGCTCCCGCTCCAATAATCGCCACATCAAATTCCGTTTGATTGATTTGCTCACACATCCAATCCAAGGCATCAAACCAGGAATCAAACCCACAGGGATTTCCAGCAATAGATTGCACCGCTTTTAAGGTTTTTAGGGTAAATTCCGGTAATACTCTAGGGTCTGGGAATAATAATTCCCGCTTCGCATATTGCCGCTGAATACTCTCTTCAAAAGGATGAATTACTAACACGGTTTTACCTGCCAAGGCTTCTGACCAGGGATGCTCATGGTAGTAGGGTTCTAAATCCGGTAAATTGACAATAATTGGGTCGTTGAGTAAGTGAATAATCTGATACTCATCAGCAATCCAGGAACCCAGAATATCTATTTGCTTAAGGACACCTCTATTTATTGAAGCCAAGGGGAGATTCTCTTGCCAGAATGCCCGAATTACGGAGAACCAGAGACGGGGGCTGCGCCCCTGCGACCACTCATCACCAATTTTTAGAGGTGCCCTTAATATCTTCTAATAGTTGCTTACAAAAGCGATTAAGATTATCATCCGTAGGGGGGAAAAAGCCCACATAGATAGACATAGAAGTTCTAACTCGTTCATCCCACCAAAAGGATTCGGATTGTTTGAAAATATAGTTGAGGGATTTTTGCAAAGGGTACTGTTGAGGCTTTTCTATCGCTAAATAACGCAAAAAGGTATAAAATTCTGTGGTGCCAATACGAGCAATCATACAAGGCTTATCACTTAAAATATGCTCTTTAATTACATCACTAGCCGCTTGACCAACATAATGAGGAGTAAGATTAATTTTTGGAGTAGGGATGGGAAACCCAATCAGATTACGAAACTGCTTATAACGTACCCGCCCAAAGGTCAGAGCTTTAATCATTAGGGGACTAATAGCCATAAAAACCTCTAAAAAATTGATATAGGGAAGGGAGCCAGTTCATAGTAGGAAAGCCAGTAAAATCCTACCCCTCAGCCCATAGTTAATCTCTAGGAATTAGCACCCGTTCAACCACTTTGCCACATCCACCGCATGATAGGTCAAAATCATATCGGCTCCGGCTCGTTTCATGGCGGTTAGGGTTTCTAAAACGATTTTCTTTTCATCAATCCAACCGTTTTGCGCTGCCGCTTTTACCATCGCATATTCCCCCGACACGTTATACGCTGCTACCGGCACATCCGTGTGCATTTTCACTTGATAAATGACATCCATGTAGGCTAAAGCGGGTTTGACCATGACAATATCCGCACCTTCGCTGATGTCTAAATCAACTTCCAGGAGAGCTTCCCGACTATTGGCAGGATTCATTTGATAGGTTTTTTTGTCCCCAAATTTAGGTGCCGAATCCAACGCATCCCGAAAAGGACCATAGTACGCAGAAGCATATTTCGCCGAGTAAGCTAAAATCCCCACATCGGTATAGCCCGCTTCATCCAAAGCGGTGCGAATCGCTCCCACCCGGCCATCCATCATATCCGAGGGGGCAACGAAATCCGCCCCGGCTTGGGCTTGGGAAACCGCCATTTTTACCAGAACTTCTACCGTTTCATCATTCAAAATTCGCCCTTCATTATCTACCAAACCATCATGGCCGTGCGTGGTAAACGGGTCTAACGCCACATCGGTAAACACCAAAATATCCGGCACCAGAGATTTAATCGCTTTCACCGTGCGTTGCACTAAACCATCGGGATTAAAACTTTCACTACCCTGGTCATCTTTTTTCTCTTGAGGAATCACGGGAAATAGGGCAATCCCCGGAATCCCCAACTCAGCAATAGTTTTAATTTCCAAAAGTAATCGTTCCAAGGAATAGCGAAAACAACCGGGCATCGAAGGAATGACCACCGGTTCCCCGTCCCCTTCCATCACAAACATGGGATAAATTAAATCAGCAACGGTCAAAACGGTTTCTTGAACTAAACGCCGAATCGCAGGACTGCGGCGCAAACGCCGGGGACGATGGGTTAACTGCATAGGAGCCACACGCACAATCGCAACTCATACTACTCTACTGCTTCCCACAGGTGCGCTACAGTAGTCAAAGAACGCTTAACACCCTGTAACAGAAACGCTCATGTCCAACCTACGTGAGTTGCCCGTGTTTCCCCTGCCGGAGGTCGTCCTATTCCCTGGTTCGCCCCTGCCGTTGCACATTTTCGAGTACCGCTACCGCATGATGATGGCGTCGGTGTTGGAAACGGATAAACGTTTTGGGGTGCTGATGTGGAATCCCCAGGAAGGCCGTCCGGCGAAAGTAGGATGTTGTGCGGAAATTTTGCGCTATGAACGGTTGCCCGATGGTCGGATGATGATTTTAACCTTAGGGCAACAGCGGTTTCAGGTGTTGAATTATGTCCGGGAAAAACCGTTTCGGGTCGCTTTAGTGGAATGGATTGAAGACCAATCGCCGACTGAAGATGTGCAATCCCTAGCTCTCGAAGTCAAACAACTGTTACAGGATGTGGTGAAATTATCGGCGAAATTAACCGACCAAGAAGTGGATTTACCGGAAAAATATCCCACTCTGCCCCGAGAATTTTCCTATTGGGTGGCGAGCAATTTTCAGGGTGCGCCGTTGGAACAACAAGCTCTATTAGAGATGCAAGATACAGCCAGTCGCCTGCGGCGAGAGTCAGAGATTTTAGCGTCAACGCGCAGTCATTTGGCCGCCCGTACTGCCCTCAAAGATGTATTCAAAGATCAGGCTGAACCGAATCTTTAATAGAGCACCTCTATATTACTTAATCAGACAAAGAATCCCTTAGCCAGAATCCAGAGATTAAGTAGAACCAGAGGTGCCCCCCTGCGACCGCTAATCACCAATTATTTTTTTTAATTTAAGCGAGCTATAGCAGTCCTTTTTGCATGTGAACCAAGGGTCGCAGGGCGTAGCCCCGTTTTGGTTTTCTCCCCTCTCCCGTTCTGGGTGAGGGCAGACGGGAACGAGGCATCACTTCTGTTGTGATCTCATTTATGATTGCTATAACCATCTCCTAACTGGAATCCAGAGATTACGGAGAACCAGAGGCGGGGGGTGCCCCCCTGCGACCGCTAATTACCAATTTTTAGAGGTGCCCTACAGAGAACCAGAGACGGGGGGTGTGCCCCTGCGACCACTCATTCAGAATTTTTAGAGGTGTCCTATTAAAGCTAAGGGAAAATTCTATTGCTAAAACACCCGAATTACCGAGAATTTCGCCCCTGCGACCGCTAATGATGAATTTATAGAGGTTCCCAATAGGAAGTTTTTTACCAAGAAATGACCGGCTAGAATCAACTGTCTCCTGAACCACCTGGCTTCTTGCGAGTACGGGGTTTACGGGGGGGCGGACTTGAGCGACGGGTGGGGGTTTTCGCTGAAGATTGTTTTTGGGCAGGGGGAGTAGTTGCGGCGGGTGGTTGCGAGATGTCCTCAGGGGTGGGGGCAGATGGCGTTGAGTTTGGTGTTCGTTCACCATCAATAACATTTTTTAGATGCGTGATTATTGGTTCAGACTCTATAACATTCAGCGTTTCCGAGGCTAAATCTTCAGGTAATTGAGCATCAGTTTGCGGTTCAGATGTAGGTTCAGAGATACTAACCAATTCAGTTTTAGTATCGGTAGCTACTGATAATTCTACAGTTGGTTCTGGCGTTGAGCCAATTACCGGGGGAATACCCTCAGATTGTGTAGAGGGCATTTCTCGTTCTAAAGATGTAGATATTTTTGCTTCGACCGGCGGATTGACATCGGTAACAGGGGCAAAAAATTCTTGAGTAATTTGGCGAATGCGTTGATAGATTTTCTCTCCGGTAGAGGCCTGGTTCTCCGGGCGATAATTGATAATGATTGAATCGGTGGCAACACTAATACGTACCGTTTCAACTGCTGGGGTGGCTTTGATTTGAGATTCTAAAGTGGCCGTAAAATCAGGATTGACCTGCAAACTGGGCACCCGAATCCGCAGGCGACCGGGGATACCGTGAATAATTTCGGGTTGCTTGGGGGAGTGGATCATCAGGGGCATGGGTGTTTACCTATGATAGAAGCGTAGCAGAATTTGACTTACACACATTCTTATTGACTTTACTATAGCACTACATTTTCCTACAACTCTGATGCTCTTTCCCCGAACAAACACATCTCTATTTATTTAAGCGAGCTGACCATCTCGTAACTGCAATCCAGAGATTACAGAGAACCAGAGACGGGGGGTGCCCCCCTGCGACCGCTAATCACCAATTATTTTTTTTTAATTTAAGCGAGCTATAGCAGTCCTTTTTGCATGTGAAACAAGGGTCGCAGGGCGTAGCCCCGTTTTGCGTTCCGGGAGAGGGGCAGGGGGTGAGGGCAGACGTGAACAAGCCATTACTTCTGTTGCGATTTCATTTATGATTGCCATAACCATCTCGTAACCGGAATCCAGAGATTACGGAGAACCAGAGACGGGGGGTGCCCCCCTGTGACCGCTAATCACCAATTATTTTTTTTAATTTAAGCGAGCTATAGCAGTCCTTTTTGCGTGTGAACCAAGGCGCAGGGCGTAGCCCCGTTTTGCGTTCTGGGAGAGGGGCAGGGGGTGAGGGCAGACGGGAACGAGGCATCACTGCTGTTGTGATCTCATTTATGATTTCTATAACCATCTCGTAACCGGAATCCAGAGATTACGGAGAACCAGAGACGGGGGGTGCCCCCCTGCGACCGCTAATCTAATCACCAATTATTTTTTTTAATTTAAGCAAGCTATAGCAGTCCTTTTTGCGTGTGAACCAAGGATCGCAGGGCGTAGCCCCAGGGGCAGGGGGTGAGGGCAGACGTGAACAAGCCATTACTTCTGTTGTGATCTCATTTATGATTGCCATAACCATCTCGTAACCGGAATCCAGAGATTACGGAGAACCAGAGACGGGGAGTGCCCCCCTGCGACCGCTAATTTTGAATTAGTAAAGATACCCTTATTGGTGTGATTCATCGGTAATGGTCTTGGTTTTGAAAAATTGCGATACCCGCTGTGTCTTGTCGAGATAGTCAATTAAGCCAGCCATATCCTGTTGTTCTAATAGTTCAATCACTTGAGTTAATTCCTGTTGATAGTGCCGCAATCCCTGTAAAAGATAATCCCGATTGTACTGCGCCAAACCTGCCCCCAATTCCGGGTTGCCGCCCCCAATCCGAGTCGTGTCCCGCCAGCCAGAACTCGCTAATTGTTGCGCTAAGGTTATAATCTGGACGTTCATTTCTCGGCGGGTTGCCCCCAACAGGACTGCACTCACCCACAAGGGTAGATGGGAAATCCAAGCAACAGCTTGGTCATGGGCTTGGGGGTCACACAAGAGCACGTGCGCCTCTAATTCATGCACCAATGCCTGTACCTGCTGAAGCTGGTGGGGGTTGGTCTGGGATGTAGGGGTTAACACGTAAGGACGCTGGCGAAAGAGGTGGGGCTGGGCGGCGTGAATGCCCTGTTCGGCGGTACCGGCCATCGGATGCCCGCCAATAAACCCCGGCCATAGGGGCGTAATCGCCTGGACAAAAGGAGCTTTGACGGAACCCACGTCGGTTAATATCGCCTCGGCACGCAAATGCGGACAGACGGCGGCGGCAATCGGAACCAGGCGATCCAAGGGGACGCACAGTACCACCACGTCACAATCGGCAAGCAAGGAGAATGCGGTGCCGCCCTGGTCAATCACCCCCCGTGCCTGGGCAATGGCGATGGTTTCCGCCTGCCGACTGACCCCCGTAATCCGGTGTCCCGCCTGTCGCCAATCCAGCCCCAAGGAGCCGCCAATCAACCCCAAACCTACAATACCGATGTGCATGAACTGTTTGCCCGTCGCTGGGGGAGTAGCATGAACATAGTTCACTGTACCCGAATGCTGGAAGTCGAAGTTCATCAACGCCTGCGGTCATTGCTCCAAACCCAAGGGATTCCCCCGTGGCCGCATCATCTGACCCTCGCACGTTTGGTCACCCGTGCCCTGCGTCTAGGTCCAAGTGCCGTGATGGAGGTGGGGGGCTTGGCGGGCGTTCAAGGACATTATCGCTTGGGGTATCTGACGGCGGCATTGCTCTGGCCGGGAAGGGTGGTGTTGGTGGCTCCCCCAGAGATTCAACGGCGGTGGCTCCAGGTGGAATTGCCCCGGTTGCGGGATTGGTTGGACATTCAAAAACCCCTCTATCGGGAACATTGGCCGCCGGAGACGAAAGAGGGGCTGTTGGTGTTGACCCCGGAGCGGTGGTTACGGGAATTGTTAACCCCCAACTCACCCTTATCCCAACTGCCGACGGTGGTGGATGGCCTAGACGATTTAGAACAATGGGCAGAAACCGTTTTGACCCAGAATTGTCCCCCCCACGTCTGGGATGAATGGGTCTGGGCGCATCCCCACGCCGCCGAACACATTCGGGAGACCCAACTGGCCTTGACCCAATCTCTGCTCAGCCATCCCCCCAACCCCTACGAACAGTGGTTATTGAGCGCAACGGAACAAAAGTGGCTAGAAGCAGTGTGGCCGTCCCAACCGGAGCGAATCCGGTGGGTGACTTTGGAACGGTCGTTAGCGCAATTTACCCTACATTGTTCGCCCCTGTGGGCTTTGACAGAATTTTTGCCCCATTGGCCGCAACACCCTTGGGTCGGGCTGGGAATGGCCGTTGGAAATCTCGCATTGCCGGGGTTCACCCGGTTTCGCTTTGCACCCCACCCTCGGGATGAGGTTCTTCATCTGTACGCTCCGGCGCATTTGCCCCCGCCCAACCATCCCCAGTTTTACCAAGCGGTGTGCCAAGAACTCCATCGCCTGCTCCCCTTGGCCTCGGGGCTGGTGGTGATTTTGGTGGCGGAACAACCGCTACAAACCCAACTCACCGTAACGCTGGCGGCAGAATTTGGCTCGCGGGTGCAACGGGAACGCACAGCACTGGAAGAAAACGGGATTTTAGTGAGTGGCTGGCGGTTTTGGCAAACCCATCAGGAACGGCTCCCCACCCCGAATTTGCTGGTCATTCCCCTTTTGCCCATTCCGCCTCGGGAACAACCCTTAGTCATGGCTCGCATTGAAGCTCTGCGGCACCAAGGACGAGACTGGTTCCGGGACTATCTTTTGCCGCAAACCCTGGCGCAACTCCAACGGGCGGTGGCTCCGGTACGGGGGGGACGGGTAGCACTGTTGGATAGTCGGGTGTGCCATCGCAGTTATGGGGCGCAGATTCTCGCCGCTCTGGAACCGATGATGCGTTACTCTCGTTTGGCTAATTTTCGCCTGGGCTAGAGATACATCAACTCTTGGGTACCTCTTTAGCGGTCGCAGGGGGCACCCCCCGTCTCTGGTTCTCCCTAATTTCTGGATTCTGACCGAGAGATTGTGTAGCCGCTTGAATAAATTAGCAGTCCTTTTTGAATGTGAAACAAGGGTCGCAGGGCGTAGCCCCGTTTTCCGTTCTGGGAGAGGGGCAGGGGGGTGAGGGCAGACGGGAACGAGGCATCACTGCTGTTGTGATCTCATTTATGGGCACCTCTAAAAATTGGTGATGAGCGGTCGCAGGGGGGTACCCCCCGCCTCTGGTTCTGCATAATTTCTGCATTCTCACTAAGAAATTCTCTGCCCGTTTGAATAAAGGGCACCTCTAAAAATTGCCAATGAGCGGTCGCAGGGGCGTAGCCCCCGGCTCTGGTTCTCCGTAATTTGGGCATTCTGGCCATCGGACTTCTCCTGACGCTCAATCAATAGAAGTGCCCTAATGCTCATCAGCCTGACACAACATTAGATGTCAAATGGGTTCTATAAAGTGCGAATAAGCGGTCGCAGGGGGGGCATTCTTGAGCATCCCAGAATGACACGGTTAATTAAGCCGCAATAAAAAACCCCCAAGGCTGGGGGCGGAAGTGAGGAAGGTTAACAATGGCGAGAGCCGTTGGTTAGTAGTCGAAGTCACCGCCACCGGGAGCCGCCGGAGCTTTGTCCTTGGGTTCCGGTTTGTCCACCACAATACATTCGGTGGTCAGCACCATCCCCGCAATCGAGGCGGCATTTTGCAGAGCGGAACGGGTCACTTTTGCCGGGTCAACGATCCCCGCTTCGATCATGTTGGTGAAAATCCCTTTGGCGGCATCGTAGCCCACATCGAAGGGTTTATCCTTGACTTGGTCGGCAATCACCGCCCCATTCACGCCCGCGTTTTCGGCAATCCGCATCAGGGGAGCGGTTAAGGCCCGGCTGACAATCAACGCCCCGGTCAACTCTTCGTTGTTGAGGTGTTCTTTGGCCCAGGCTTCCAGTTCAGGAGCCAAGTGCGCCAGGGTTGTGCCACCACCGGGGACGATGCCTTCCTCCACAGCGGCTTTCGTGGCGTTGATGGCATCCTCCAAGCGCAGTTTCTTGTCTTTCATTTCGGTTTCGGTGGCCGCCCCGACTTTAATCACCGCCACCCCACCGGCCAGTTTCGCCAGGCGTTCTTGCAGTTTTTCCTTGTCGTAGGAGGAGTCGGTTTCCTCGATTTGCTTGCGGATTTGTTCGCACCGGGCTTTCACGGCGGCTTCGTTCCCTTCGGCGATGATGGTGGTGTGGTCTTTGGTGATGTTCACCCGCCGGGCTTTGCCCAGCATATCCATCCGCACGCTATCGAGTTTGGAGCCGGTTTCTTCCGAGATCACCTGCCCACCGGTCAATACGGCGATGTCCTGTAGCATGGCTTTCCGCCGGTCGCCGAATCCGGGCGCTTTCACCGCGGCCACGTTCAACACGCCCCGCAGTTTGTTGACCACCAGGGTCGCCAAGGCTTCTTTTTCGATGTCTTCAGCGATGATCAACAGGGGTTTGCCCGCCCGGGCGACTTGCTCCAGTACCGGCACCAAGTCCTGCACCAGGGTAATTTTCTTGTCGGTGATCAGGATCAGGGCGTCTTCCTGTACCGTTTCCATCCGCTCGGGGTCGGTGGCGAAGTAGGGGGAAATGTACCCTTTGTCGAAGCGCATCCCCTCGGTGACTTCCAGTTCGGTGGTGGTGGACTTGCCTTCTTCGAGGGAGATTACCCCTTCTTTGCCGACTTTATCCATCGCATCGGCGATCATCTTGCCCACTTCTTCATCGTTCCCGGCGGAGATGGCCGCTACCTGGGCAATGGCTTTGGAATCTTCCACCGGACGGGCATGGTCGGCAATTTTTTCCACGACAAAATGGGTGGCCTTGTCGATCCCCCGTTTCAGGGCAATCGGGTTGGCACCGGCGGCGACGTTCCGCAGACCTTCTTTGACCATGGCGTGCGCCAGTACGGTCGCCGTCGTTGTCCCGTCCCCCGCCACATCGTTGGTTTTGGAAGCGGCTTGGCGGATCAGGGCGACCCCGGTGTTTTCCACGTGGTCTTCCAGTTCAATTTCTTTGGCAATGGTTACCCCGTCGTTGACGATTTGGGGGGCACCAAATTTTTTCTCCAGTACCACGTTCCGGCCTTTGGGTCCCAGGGTTACCGCCACTGCCTCGGCAAGAATATCCATCCCCCGTTCCAAGGCACGCCGGGCATCTTCATAGTAGAGAATTTTTTTCGCCATAGCTTGAAACCTCCTTTGGGGTTACTTAACCGTAGCCAGAATGTCTTTTTCGGCCAGCAGGACGTATTCTTCACTGCCGATTTTGAGTTCTGTACCCGCATATTTGGAGTACAGCACTTTGTCGCCCACCTGCACTTCCAAGGGTTGCCGTTTGCCATCCTCATCCCGCTTACCAGGGCCAACGGCGGCGACTTCGCCAATTTGGGGTTTTTCCTTGGCCGTATCGGGCAGAAGGATGCCGCCAGCGGTTCTTTCCTCAGACTGACTCACTTTCACCAGAACCCGGTCGCCCAATGGGGTGACGGTCGAGACATTCAAGGTGATGGTTGCCATAGATGACGCTCCCAATATCACTAGAGTTAGACCCAAAAGTGATGCCGTCAAAAAGCACATTAGCACTCTTGGCCTTCGAGTGCTAATTTAGCGCACCGCATGACGAGGCTTGAGTACGGGTTTCCGAACTGATGGGGGTGAGGTTTGGTTCCGGCGGGAACGGGGTTGGTTCACAATGTGCCGGGGCAACTGTTCTCCCAGGCGACCTCGACCATCAGGGCTTGGACGGTCTCGGCGGCGTATTCCGTAAAGGCATGGTTCATCACCGCTTGGCGAGCTTGGCGGTTGAGGCTGGCATAACCGGCGGAACGGAGCAGTTCGGGGGTGCCGTCAATTTGGCCTTGGGGATTCACGACTACGCCCAGGACAGCTGGCCCTGCTTGCGCCCAGGGACACCCTTGGCTCGGTAATCTCTCGGTGAGGCGGAGCAGTTGTGGCGAGCGGGTCAATTCCGGTTGCAGGCTGGCAATCCAGCGGCTGAGATTGGCTAAGCCATCGCCCGTGGTGGTGTTGGTGGGGTCAAAGGGTTCCTGGGTCAGCACAGGCGTATCCACCGGCGGCGGCAAAGGTATTGGCGTTGTCTCCACCTTGGGTTTGGGCGGGGGGCTAGGCGTCGCAACGGGCGGCACGGGCGGGGCAAAATTCGGCGGCGGCGGCACGGGCGGCAGGTTGGCA
>JAUQVQ010000015.1:0-12203 GCA_039794725.1 Gloeomargarita sp. HHBFW_bins_162 | reverse complement strand
ACCAGTTTTGAACGTGCCCTTGCTCTGCACCCCGAAGCCAGTCAAATTCACCACGACCGAGACGCAATTTTAGAGAAATTGGGCAAGTAGGTAATCCCTTTTGAATCGGCAACAAGGGTCGCAGGGGTGTTGCCCCCGTCTCTGGTTCTCCGTAATTCGGGCGTTCTGGCGAGAGAATTTTCCCTTAGCTGCAATAAATAGAGGTGTCCTTAGGATTGTTTGTTCTCGAATCTTTTAGGATTGCTATAGCAGTCTTTTTTGAATGCGAAACAAGGGTCGCAGGGGCGTTGCGCCCCCGTATTTGGTTCTTTCTTCTTTGTTCTCGAATCTTTTAGGATTGCTATATATAACAATTTAAGAATCATGCAAGAGGTCTCATTTTTAGAGCTACCCATAACCAAAAATCCTAGTGCGGATGGAACCACTGCCCGAAATCGAAACAAGGGTGCCTTCTCCTGATATAACTAAACATGGTTAATTACCCCAGGAGTCCGATGACCACCATTGACCTCGCTCAACTTCAACACAAGATTCAGCGCAGTCAAGCCTACTTACTATCTTTGCAACATCCCGACGGCTACTGGTGGGCAACCCTCGAATCCAATGTGACCATGACGGCCGAATTAGTCCTGCTCTATGCGATTTGGGGGATTACAGAACGCTTACCTTTACAGAAAATTAAAACCTATATTCTCAACCAACAACGGGAGCACGGCGGCTGGGAATTGTATTACGACGACGGCGGGGATTTGAATTGCACGATTGAAGCCTATATGGCTCTGCGTTTACTCGGATGTTCCCCTGATGAACCGGCGTTACAAAAGGCAAAAAAGGTCATTCTTAGCCGGGGCGGGGTGACTCGTGCCCGCATTTTTACCAAGTTAAATTTGGCCTTAATTGGGTGTTATGAATGGCAGGGTTTGCCCTCATTACCGGCGTGGTTAATGTTATTACCCGGTGGGGGCATATTTAGCATTTATGAAATGTCGAGTTGGGCGAGAAGTAGCACCGTACCGTTAATCATTGTTTTTGATCAAAAACCGGTTTATCCCCAAGGATTTACCCTGGATGAATTGTATGTGGAACCTCCCCATGAACGGCGTTATGAACTCCCCCAAAAAGGGGATTGGACGGATGTTTTTGTGTGGTTGGATCAGGGGTTTAAGTTAGCCGAAACTTGGAATGTTATGCCCCTCAGGAAGGAAGGTCTAATTGAAGCAGAAAAATGGATTTTGCAACGGCAAGAAGAAACGGGGGATTGGGGCGGGATTCAACCGGCAATGGTCAATTCGCTGTTGGCATTACGTTGTTTGAACTATTCCCTGGATGAACCGGCGGTAGTGCGGGGGCTACGGGCGGTAGAGAAGTTCTGTGTCGCCAGTGAAACCGAGTACTGGATGCAACCGTGTGTGTCGCCGGTGTGGGATACGGCCTTGACGGTGCGGGCGTTGGTGGATAGCGGTTTGGCTCCCGACCATCCGGCGTTGGTGAAAGCGGGGACATGGTTACTCCAAAAGCAAATTCTCAATACCTACGGGGACTGGGCGGTGAAAAATCCCTACGCTCGTCCGGGGGGATGGGCGTTTGAGTTCGATAACCGCTATTACCCGGATGTGGATGATACGGCAGTGGTGGTGATGGCGTTGGCGCAAATTAAACTGCCCAACGAAGGGGAGAAGTGGCAGGCGATCCGACGGGCGGTGGACTGGATTGTGTCCATGCAATGTAAAAACGGTTCCTGGGGGGCGTTTGATAAAGACAATGACCAGGACTGGCTGAATCTTGTCCCCTACGGCGATTTGAAGGCGATGATTGACCCCGGCACAGCGGATGTGACGGCACGGGTGCTGGAAATGGCACGGTATCCGGGGGTAAGTTTGCCCTTGGCGGTGAAACAACGGGCGATGCAGTACTTGTTGGATGCACAGGAGCCGACCGGCAGTTGGTTCGGGCGGTGGGGCGTGAATTACATTTACGGCACAAGTGGGGTGTTGGCGGCGCTATGGGACGAAGCTCAGGCGGAATCGGCCAAAAAACGAGCCGTGACCTGGTTGGTGGCGCACCAAAATCCCGATGGGGGATGGGGGGAAACCTGCCGCAGTTACCAGGACGCGTCGTTGCAAGGGCAGGGAGCCAGTACCGTGTCCCAAACGGCGTGGGCGGTGTTGGGGTTGATGGCCGCTGCACCACCGGAGGAACCGGCGTTGGAACGGGGGATTGATTACCTTTTGGGGCAACAAAAAGCCGATGGTTCCTGGCAGGAAACCTGGTTTACCGGCACGGGGTTTCCCCAGCATTTTTATCTGCGCTACAACCTGTATTACCAGCATTTTCCCTTGATGGCTCTGGGACGGTATTATCAGCGGGTGGCGCGACCGTTGGCGATTCCCTTGGTGGCGCAGAATGTGCCGCAATGGACGGCTGAGGAGCAAAATTGGGGCAGAGAGTAGGAGAACCGAGTTTTTTCCGCTATACTTTGCGCTAATGGTATGGTGTGTGTAGTGGTGGAAAGGAGTTGAGCGGATGGATTTGCGCCGGGGTGCTTTGGAGTTGCTCAAGGAAACGAGCCGTACATTTTTTATCCCGATCAGCGGCCTGCCTTCAGGTCTGCAGGAAGCGGTGACTTCCGCCTACCTTTGTATGCGGGCGATTGATGAGATTGAAGACCACCCGGATTTGGACAATGCCACCAAAGTAAAATTACTGCGCTCGGTGAGTTTGACCCTGGAAGCGGCGACGGATACCTTTGCGGTGAATGACCTGTCGTTGGCGTTGGCGGTGCATCAGACTCCCCTGCCGGAGGTGACGGTGCGGATCGGGGAATGGGCGTTGCTGGCTCCCCCCACGATTGCCCCCCGTATTTGGGATGCGACGGCGGCGATGGCGGATCGGATGGCCTACTGGGCTTCCTGCAATTGGCGGATTCAAACCGAAGCCGACCTGGATCGCTATACCTTCGGGGTGGCCGGGGCAGTGGGGTTGCTCCTGTCCGATCTGTGGGCGTGGTACGACGGCACCCAGACGAATCGTTCCCTGGCAATCGGGTTTGGCCGGGGCTTGCAGGCGGTGAACATTTTGCGCAACTCTGGGGAAGACAAACTGCGGGGGGTGAGCTTTTTCCCGGATGGCTGGGGTAAGGAGGAAATGTATGCCTACGCCCGGCGCAACCTCGCCCTTGCCGATGCCTACAATGCCTCGTTGGGGGATGGCCCGGCGTTGAGTTTCTGCCGCATTCCCCTCGCTCTGGCTCATGCCACTTTGGGGGCACTGGCGCAGGGGCAAGCCAAGTTGACCCGCAGTGCGGTCATGGCTCTCGTCGCCCAGGTGACGGGGCGGACACGGTAGGCGAAGAGGTATTAAGTTTTTATTAAATTTTGTAAATAGTTCCGGCTTAGACTTGACCTTCACCCAGGTGTAAACGGCCATAATTAGCCACAAAGCCACAATTATCAGTGGTATAGCCATTGGGAGGCAATCTAATGCTGGTACTACCTCTGGAACAGACGCAACCGTTGGGCAGGGACTACGAGCAGGCAAATTACTTACAGGCGTTGGGGCGATGGTTTGTGCGGGGAAAATCCTTTGCCCTGTCTCAAGAATCTGCCGCCAAAAAATACTGTCAAAAAATCCTGGATGCCCCGGAAGCCCAGCCGTTTTGCATCCTGGTCAAGTCGTTGAGTGAATTAACCCTCTGGCATGAAACCCAAGAGGTGCCGGAAATGCCCCAGCCATCGGCTAATGCGATGGAGGCAGACGTTCCGCAAGCCAGGATGTTTCGGGGTCAGGTCGTCCATGCCCCTGCGACTGCCGCCCCTACCCAGGATGAACCTGCTGTGAAAACCTACCGGGGTCAGGTGGTGCAGTCTCAAACCGGGGCAGTGCCCGCAGAGAAGACGGTTAAATCCCCCAGGGTTTATCGGGGGAAGGTGTACTAAAGGGGATGGTACGGGCGTTAACGGTGATGGTTCCCCGCGAATGGGCTAAGGCTTAAAGTTATCGGAAGTTGGGCAGGAGGAACTCGCCCCGGTCTCACTGTGCCTTTGATGTAATACATCTGTACCAACGGAGTTAGGCTTACCCAATAGGTTTAACCGCCTGTTTGATGGTAGATTAGGGGAAAATTCCTGGTGGGCGATGTCCTGGTGGTGGCAACAACTGCGGCGTTATCCCCTGTTGAGTGTCGGCGTGACCGGCTCGATGGTGCTGTGGGTCTGGCAAAGCTGGGGGCATGAATTAACCACAGGGGCGGGGGTGCTGGGTGGGGTTTTAGTGCTGTTGCTCCTGCGGCAACGGTGGTTTGCTCGCCAACCGATGGCGACGGCGCCGGTGAATCGCTCAGAACTCACTCGCCAAGAGGTTATTACTTATTTAGAACAACTGCATCAAGAACTCACCGATTTAGAACAGGAAATGGGCAGTCCGCAACCGGATTTACACGCCCATTACCAGGAATTAACCCAGGCTCTGGAGATGCCCCTTTCGCTGGCTTGGGCTGGCACCTTCACCTCCTCGCCCCTGCCGGACGACCCATTTCCCGTCACGACGCATCACCCCGCCTGGGTACTCTATGGGATACAGGAGCGGTTAACCTCGGAGCAACTCACGGAATTAACCGCCTATCTCACCCAGGAACAACCGGTGCAAGTCATCTGGTGCGCCGCCGCTTGGCCGGATGCCCAGGTGCGGTTAACCGCTCTTGAGCAACTGCAGGGTATCGGGTACACCCAACCCGTGTTAACCATTACCCTGCATCCCCCGGCGATTTTGGTGCGAAAAATCCAGTCCCCTGATACATGGGAAGACTCATGGGAAATCCCACCACCCGTCCTGGAGGAATTGACCCAATGGTTAAACCAACGCCGTCAGGAACCCCACTGGCAGTACCAGGCGATGGTGCGGCGGGGCAAACAGTTCCATACGCTCATGCAGAAGCGGCAACAAGCATACCGGACAAACCAAGCCGAGCGGGTCATTCAGCGGTATCAGGTGGGGGCGGCGGTGTGGGCCGGGGTCAATCCCGTTCCCAGTTTGGATGTGCTGGCAACCGGGGCGATCAATGCCCAGATGTTGGTGGATTTAGCTCAGGTGTACCGGCGCAGTCTCACCCTCAACCAGGCGCAGGCGATGGTGCGGGCGTTGGCACCGATGTTGGTGCAAATGGGGGCGGTGGAGTGGGTAACCACCTTGGCGGGCACCTGGCTAAAAACCCATTGGGCGACCTACGCGGTGGGGGGAGCGATGCAGGCGATCAGTGCCGCTTATTTAACCCACGTGGCGGGGCATACTTTTTTAGAGCACCTGCGCGCCCCGGAACGGGAACTGAACCTGGGGGTGTGGCAGTCTCTGCGGACACGGGTGTTCGCCACCGGCAATGCCCTACACTTCTGGAAACAATTTGTGCCCCAATCCTTGCCCTGGTTAACCCGCGCCGGGGTTGCGGTGGGGAATGAGACGGCTCCAAGCTGGCAAATGGGAAATTTTTAGTTAAAATTTGGGGGAATTACCCGGGGGTGTGAGGATGACAGCGATACGGTCAGCATGGGTGATGGGGGCGGTGGGATGCTGTTTACTGGCGGCACCGGCGCAGGCGAATACTCTGGTGAATTGGCGGTTTGACCGGGTGGGCAATCGGTTGGAATTTAGCACGGCTTCCCCGACGCAACCGCAAATCCAAGTTTTGAGTGACCCCCCCCGGATCGTGGTGGATTTACCGGGCACGGTGTTGGGTCGTCCCCCGGAGAGTCGGGATATTCCCCAGTTGTTGGGGCGGGAATCCCCGGTGCGGCAAGTGCGTTTAGGCCAATTTGACCCCCAGACGGCTCGGTTGGTTCTGGAACTGTACCCGGAGTACGTCCTCACCCCAGAGCCCATTCAACCCCGCTCCACCGGCATCAATCAATGGGTGGTGACATTACCGAATACCCTGGCTCGGACAGCAGTGCCCCCTCCGCCCCGGCCGATACCTTCGCCGGAACCCGCCGGACAACCCACCGTCATTGACGGGGTGCGGGTCACCGATGCCGGGTTTGCCTTGCGCCTGCGGGGAACTTCGGTCACCGCCCAGATTCGTCGTTCCCCCGACCGGCAGGAAATTTGGGTGGATATTCCCGCCACACTGGCTCCCCAGTTTCAGACCGAGACGTTGAACCTGGCTCATTTGGGAGTACAGCGCATCCACGCGCAACAACTCCACAACCAGCCGCCCCTGACCCGCATGACCTTGCAGGTGGATGGGAATAGCCCCGATTGGCAGGTCGCCACCTTCGGGAATGATATTGTTCTGCTGCCCCAAAAAGCCCGCTATGGCCCCGAAGCGGCAACTACGGCGGGAAGCGCCCCGCCTGCCCGTTTGCGCCCCCTGCTCCCCTCGTTGGTGCCGGTGGTGGACAGTGTAGAAATGGACAACACGAACCATCAGGTTTTGTTGCACGCCAACCGCCCCTTCACCTACAGCCAAAATTGGGAGCGGGAACCGGGTATGAGTTTTGCATCCTTACGAATGGTTTTGGCCGGGGTGCGGCTTTCGCCCAAAGCCGAACAAGCCCTGAGAACTATCCCCGGTATAGACGTAGCGGTGGAGACGACCGGCAACCAAGTAACCTTGATATGGCGACCTTCGCAGGACGTGCGGGTAATCGGCATTCAGGAAGTCAGTCCGCAGTTGGTGGCGGTGCAACTGCTCCCGGCGGCAGCCCAGACCCAAGCCCTTTCCCCCCTCGCCCGCTGGCTGAATCGTCGTCCCGGCGGCACGCCGACCCCCACGCCCCCTCGTCCTGCGACTCCGAATGTCACCCTACCCCGCCCAATTCCTGGCCGCCCGGTGGTGGTGATTGACCCAGGACATGGAGGCCCCGACCCCGGTGCCATCGGTATTGGCGGCATTCGGGAAAAAGACATTGTCATGGACATTTCCCAGCAGGTGGTGGCGCTGTTGGAACAGCAGGGGGTGCAGGTGGTGATTACCCGCACTGCGGATGTGGATTTGGGTTTGGAACCGCGAGTGGCACTAGCTCGGCGGGTGAATGCGTCGATCTTCGTCAGCATCCACGCCAACGCCATCAGCATGAGCCGCCCCGATGTCAACGGCATTGAAACCTACTACTTCCACCCCGCCAGTTTTGCCCTAGCTCAGGAATTGCACCGTTCCATGCTCCGCGCCAGTGGCTTGAACGACCGGGGCGTGCGCCAAGCTCGCTTTTATGTGATTCGCAACACTCCCCCCGATATGCCCGCAGTGCTACTGGAAACCGGCTTCGTCACGGGTGCCCAAGATGCCCGGTTTTTGGGTTCGGCGGAAGGACGGCGGGCGATGGCGCAGGGGATTGCCCAGGGGATTTTGCGCTACCTCCAGGTACGGCGATGAACCGCATCGGTATTTACGACAGCGGCTTGGGCGGGTTGACCGTCCTGCGCGCCTTACAACGGCAATTACCCCAGGAGCCGGTGCTGTACTTTGGCGATACGGCACGGGTTCCCTACGGCCATCGTTCTCCCGGAGAATTGCTCACCTTTGGCCGGGAAATCCTCACCTGGATGGGGGAACAGGGGGTGAAAATGGTTTTGGTCGCCTGTAATACCAGTTCCGCATTGGTGTTGGAGCAACTGCAACGGGAATTTCCCTGGCCGATTTTGGGCTTAATTTTACCGGGGGCACGGGCGGCAGTGGCGGTGGGACGCAGGATTGGCGTGTTGGCCACCCCGGCCACGGTGCAGAGTGGGGCTTATCCCCGGGCGATTCGGGAAGCCTGTCCCCAGGCGGGGGTGTGGCAGGTGCCTTGTCCTGAATTAGTGCCGTTGATTGAGCAGGGGCGCAGTCAAACCCCGGAAGCCCGCCAAATCCTCAGCAGTTACCTCGCCCCTTTGTTGAACGTGCGTATTGACACTGTAATTTACGGTTGTACCCATTACCCCCTGCTGGATGATTTAATGGCGGAATTGTTGCCCCCCCAGGTGTGGCGGGTTGACCCAGCCGTAGCGTTGGTGCGGGCGGCGGCGCAGGAGTTGGACGTGTTAGGACTTAAGCATCACGGTGTGAGCGGGGGCGTGCGGTTTGGGGTAAGCGGTTCGCCCCAGCGGTTTCGGCAGTTGGCGCAACGGTGGTTGGGCGAATTACCGACGGTGGAAGCCGTAACCTTGCCCATGCTTCAGCCCCAAAAATTACCCGTGATGGACTAACTCAGCCGTAAAAATCCCCAATTCCACCCCCAAAAAACCCGCTAACGCACTACCGATAAAGTAGAGTAACCCCAACTTATAACGTTTTTGTTGCCATAAACGAGACGTATCCAACGCATAGGAAGAAAACGTCGTATAAGAAGCAATAAATCCAATAGCAACTAACCCATTTAACCAGGGGATATTGTTATCAATTATGGTGGTACAGAAGCCCATTAAAATTGCTCCCGATAAATTGACAATAAACGTCCCCCAAGGAAAATGATTACCCCATTGTTGCGTACAAAAAAGAATCATATAATGACGACACAAGGCTCCGGGAATTGCCCCCAAAGCGATCCACACAGGCAACCAACTCATGGCCGAGAACTGATGAATTTTTGATGAACTTGGTGAGCCAACCAACTGCCCCCTTCCAGGCACAGCCACCCCACAATCCCACTGCCTGCCCAGTAGAGAAAATCAGTTCCCCATTGCTGATGGGCAAACAACCGGGCACTGTCCAATTCATAACTGGAAAACGTGGTGTAGGAACTCATAAATCCCGTCAATAGCATCAACCGCACGTCCGGGTGAACCTGCAATTGCGGATGAAAACACAACGTCGCCGCAAACCCCATCACCCCACAGCCCGTTACATTTACTACCAATGTACTGAGGGGCAAACCCATCCCCAGCAGATGATGCACCGGTTCCCAGAGGTGTTCTACCAAATGATTCACCCCCAAACTGACGTAATAACGACTTAATGCACCCGCCACCGCCGCCAAAGCAATCGCCACCGGGGAACGCAGGACTGTCCAAGACATAGACAACCACCAGTACAAGCCGCCCCTACTATAACAGGTTGCGTTTAATGCAAAGGCACCTCTATGAGGCTATGACGACAGAAATTAGGAAGTACATACAGTCTTTTCAGTAATTGTTGGGATATTTAGGGGGGAGGGACGGGGCTAGGCCCTGCGACCGTTAATCACTAATTTTTAGAGGTACCTTCTATTTATTCAAATTATTCAAACGGACAGAGAATTTCTTAGTGAGAATACAGAGATTACGGAGAACCAGAGACGGGGGCTACGCCCCTGCGACCCTTGTTGCCAATTCAAAAGGGATTGCCATATAGCAATCCTAAGGGATTTAAGAACAAAAGGACACCTCTATTTATTCAAGCGAGCTAAGAATCTCTTAACTGGAATCTAGAGATTACGGAGAACCAGAGACGGGGGCTGCGCCCCTGCGACCACTAATTCACAATTTTTAGAGGTACCCAAAAAAGAGAAAGAACCAAGAACGGGGGTGCCCCCCTGCGACCGCTTATTACTAATTGATAGGGACACCCTTAAGGGAACCTCTATTTATTCAATCGGGCAAAAAATCCTTTAGTGAGAATCCAGAAACTACGGAGAACCAGAGACGGGGGCTGCGCCCCTGCGACCGCTTATTACTAATTGATAGGGACACCCTTAAGAAGATTTAACCTCAGGGGCATTGATAGTTTCTATTACCTCAATCGGTAAACCATCGGTGTCTTGAATAAAAGCCACCCGATAATTATTCTGCCCGATAGTTTGAGAAGTTGGGGGTAATAAAACTGTTAAGGATGCGGATAATTTTTCGGCTAATTGTGCCAGGAAATCATCCACATTTTCTACGTGTAATGACAGGTGATAATAACCCACATAATGTTCATCACCGAAGGCATCAGGGGCAGGTCGGGGAATCGGAACCTGCATCAATTCCAAGCGGGTTCCCAAGCCTTCCAACCAACAGGCAAGTGTAATCCCCGCCGTAAATCGTTCCGTGACGGTAAACCCCAAGGCTTCATAAAAGCTAATCGCCCGATGAATATCCCCCGTCCGAATGGCAATGTGATGATATTGTGCTGAAATTGACATGGATTATTTTCAGTCCCACCCTGCAAAAGTTATTCTTGCACACCAGTTTACTGTCCCATACGCTAGGGTGGATGGAGTACCGATGTATTAACCGCATGACTACTGCTTTTTTGATGCGCCATTTGGGTATTACTCCCCGTGACCAAGAGGCCATGTTGCGCTTTTTGGGCTGTGAGAATCTCGCTGAGTTAATTGCCCAAGTCGTGCCGGATCACCTGCGAACCCACAGCCCCCTCCACACTCCCCCAGCGCAGAGTGAATCCCAGGCGTTGCACACACTAAAAGCAATCGCTCAACGCAATCAGGTCTGGAAAACCTATCAGGGGATGGGGTATTACCCGTGCATTACACCAGCAGTAATTCAGCGCAACATTTTAGAAAATCCGGGTTGGTACACCGCCTATACACCGTACCAAGCAGAAATTGCGCAAGGACGTTTAGAAGCTCTGTTTAATTTTCAAACCTTAATTACAGAATTAACCGGGTTAGAAATTGCCAATGCGTCCCTATTAGATGAGGCAACAGCGGCGGCGGAAGCGATGATTTTGAGCTATCAAGTGCATCAACAAAAACGCTCAAAATTCTGGGTGGATTATCAGGTTTGGCCGCAGACATTAGCCGTGTTGCAAACCCGTGCGGAAGCCTTGGGAATTGATTTGCACATTACATCCATTCAGGAATTTAACCTCGATGAAGATACCTGCGGCTGTTTGGTACAATCCCCTAATTGTTATGGAGTTTTAGTTGATCCCCAAGCCGTTTTTCAGCGAGCGCAGGCGGTGGGTGCCTTGGCAATTATGGCCGCTGATGTACTGAGTTTAACCCTGCTCAAACCACCGGGAGAATGGGGAGCCGATATTGCCATTGGCAGTACCCAACGGTTGGGTGTCCCTCTAGGGTACGGGGGACCTCATGCGGCCTATTTTGCCACCCGCTCTGCCTATAAACGCCATGTACCGGGGCGAATGGTGGGTTTGTCTAAAGATAGTCAGGGACGACCTGCACTGCGTTTAGCATTACAAACCCGCGAGCAACACATCCGCAGAGAACGAGCTACCAGTAATATCTGTACTGCACAAGTGCTGTTGGCGGTCATTGCCAGTATGGTGGCGGTGTATCACGGGGCAGACGGGTTGCGCTCCATTGCTCAAGAAATTCACCACAGAGCCAAAGTTTTAGCAATGGGTTGCGCCCGGTTGGGTTATCAGGTTTTTTCTCAGGAGTTTTTTGATACGGTTTTCCTGCTATTAAATGATGACCAAAAACGGGAATTGCACCAGCGATTTACCGAGGCAAACATTAACCTGAATTGGTTTTATCCCGAAGGCGTGGGCATTAGTTTGGATGAAACAACGACGTGGGCTGATGTTGAGCAATTACTTGGCTTATTAAACGCTGAGAAATCTCTCCCTTTTGCTGTACAGGGATTAATGAATCAAACTGAACCTAATTATCCAGATTCCTGGGCAAGAACGGGTGATTTTCTCACGCAAGAAGTGTTTAATAAATATCATTCTGAAACTGAGTTTTTACGATACATTTATCGCTTGCAGAGTAAAGATTTATCCCTAACCACGGCCATGATGCCTCTGGGTTCCTGCACCATGAAATTAAACGCCACCAGCGAAATGATCCCCATTTCCTGGCCGGAGTTCAATCAAATTCACCCGTTTGCACCCCTCGAGCAAGCCCAAGGCTATCAACAACTGTTTCAGGATTTAGGGAATTGGCTGGCTGATATTACCGGCTTGCCCGGAGTTTCGTTTCAGCCCAACGCCGGTTCCCAAGGGGAATTAACAGGTTTATTAGTCATTAGAAAATATCACCACCATCGAGGTGAACCCCAGCGCAATGTGTGTTTGATTCCCCAGTCAGCGCATGGAACCAATCCTGCCAGTGCGGTCATGTCCGGGTTCCAGGTCGTACCCGTTGCTTGTGATAAACAGGGGAATGTGGATATAGACGATTTACGGACAAAAGCCAGTCAATATACCAACCAGTTGGCCGCTCTAATGCTCACCTATCCTTCGACGCATGGGGTATTTGAAACCAGTGTGCGGGAGTTGTGCCAAATCGTGCATGAGCAGGGGGGGCAGGTGTATCTGGATGGAGCTAATTTGAATGCGTTGGTGG
>JAUQVQ010000014.1:0-12409 GCA_039794725.1 Gloeomargarita sp. HHBFW_bins_162 | reverse complement strand
GGGGTCAAGGACGGCAGTAAACACATCAATTAAAATGCTTAAAACCACCACCACCACCGCCAAAAACACCACAATCCCCTGCACAGTGGGATAGTCCCGTAAATTAATCGCCTCATACAACCGATTCGCCAACCCCGGCCAGGAAAAGGTGACCTCTGTGACAATCGCCCCGCCCAACAGAGAAGCCAAGGTTAACCCCAACAACGCCACCACTGGAATCAACGCATTGGGTAGGACATGATGGCGCAAAATCCAGCCGCTCGGAATCCCCCGTGCCCGTGCCGCCTCCACGTAATCCCCCCGCCAACTCGCCCGCACCTGCACCCGCACCATCCGCTCAAACAACCCGCTTAACACCAGCCCCAACGTCAAACTCGGTAACATCAAATGCCGCAGCGCAATCCCCAACTGTCGCCCATTCCCCGCCAGCAAACTATCCAGAACGTACAACCCCGTTGGCCCCGCCGGGGGAACCTCCTGCACCGGAAACCGCACCCCCAACGGAAACCAGCCCCAGGCCACGCTCAACCACAACTGCAACAGCATTCCCAACCAAAACAACGGCACGGCGTAAGTAATAATACTTACTAATTTGCCCGTTATGGCCACCGGATGGGACTCGGGACGACTGCCGGTCACCAACCCCAGCCCGATGCCCAACCCAGCGGCCACCACAAACCCCGCCACCCCCAATTCCACCGTTGCCGGGAGGTAAGCGGCAATAATCTCCCCCACCGTGCGCCCCGGTTCCGTTAGGGACGTGCCCAAATTCCCCTGGAATAATTGCCCCAGATAACGCAGGTACTGGATGATCAGCGGTTGATCCAACCCCAACTGCACCCGCAGGGCTTCTTTGACCGCCGCCGGTGCCCGCCCCCCGTAAATCGCATCCACCGGGTCACCGGGGGTTGCCCGCAGGAGTAAAAAAACGACCGTTACCACCGTCCAGAGCATGACCGGAGCGAGCAATAATCGGAGCAGGACGTAATTTTGTATCTGTTGCCACCGTCCCACCCAACAGCCCCCAAACACGTCACAATAGAAAGAATAACGAAATTCAGGAACTATTCCCCAATGATGTCCATTGACTGGGCAAAACAAATCCGTTGCATAGACGAAAATCTGTCCAAACGCCACCTCGACCTCGACCCGGCGGGCTATTTCATCATCTACATTGACCCGCAGGAAGGCTATATCTACGCCCAATGGTTCACCAACGTTATCAACGAACGGGGGTTAGCGGTTGATCCAGCCACTGGGCAAACCATTCCCGCACGGGGAGGGACAAGACGGGAACCCAACCATGTCTTTCGGGGACGCACCGCCAAGGAACTGTGTGTGGAAATTTTTGAAGAATGTAAGGACTTGCAGCCGGTCAGCCAACTCAGCCATGCGGCCTACTTGGGGCGGGAATTTCAGCGGGCGGAACAGGCGTTGATTCGGGGCGAACCCTACGTTCAGGATTAAATTTCCCGTGGTGGCCATCCTGCTCACGAACGATGACGGCATTGATGCGCCGGGATTGCGGGTGCTGACCGAGATATTCCCCACCGCCTTGGTCGTCGCTCCCCGCACCCAATTTTCCGGCTGTGGGCATCAGATCACGACGGGGCAACCGATTCCCGTTGAACAACGCACGCCCCACCACTACGCCATCCAGGGTACGCCGGTGGATTGTGTACGCTTAACCCTCGCCCATTGGCAACCCCAGACGGAATGGGTGATTGCGGGCATTAACCAAGGAGCTAACCTCGGCGTAGATATTTATCAATCCGGTACGGTCGGGGCGGTGCGAGAGGCGGCATTCCATCGCATTCCCGCCGTTGCCCTGTCCCAATACCACAAGCGGGGGCAACCCCTCAACTGGGAGCGTACCCAACGCTGGAGTGAACGGGTACTGAAAATTTTATTACAAAAGCCGGAACCCGGTAGTTTCTGGAATGTCAATTTTCCCCACCTGGATCAGACTGCCCCGGAGCCGGAACTGGTGTTTTGTCCCCCCTGCACCCAACCCTTACCGATTCGGTACCACGCCACGCCCCAGGGATTTGTGTATCAGGGCGTGTACCACCAACGTCCCAGCCACCCCGATGCCGATGTGGCCGTGTGTTTTCGGGGACAGATTGCCATCAGCCAGATTCGGGTGGGCTAACTGCTCCAATGAATCAACCCCAATTCAAAGGGGTTGCTCAAATCGGGATGCTGGGGCAAAATTCGCACCGCAAACCCCTGCAATCCACTGCTCTGGTAGCTGATTTCGCCCGTGTATTCGTACTCCCCGTCCCCGATTTGCCCCTGGCAGGTCATGGGTACCACCTGTCCCACCGGGATATTCCCCGTCGCATCCACCTCGCCCTGGTACAACTGCACCTGCACGTCGTCCGGCGTAAGTTTGCCCAACTGAATCCGAGCCGTCACGCTGATCGGTTCGTACACCCGCACGTCCTTGGGAGCTTGGGCACGCACATCCAGGATTTTCATCTCGTACCAATGCTGAAACACATGGGCTTTCCACTCGGCTAACTGTTTCGCCTTGGCATAGCCCTGGGCAGACAACGCAAACCAACGGTCACTCACCGGGAAATAGGCACGCTGGGCGTACTCCTGCACCATCCGTTCGGTATTAAACACCGGCGTATTGATGCGAATGGACCCTTTCATCTTGGCAATCCACCCCCGAGGCAACCCCTCCTGATCCCGATTGTAATACAAAGGCAGTACATCTTCTTCCAGGATTTGGTACAGGGCATTCGCTTCCAAATCATCCTGGAGTTGGGTATCCGTGTATTCTTCACCCCGGCCAATCGGCCAGCCGGTGGTGACGTAATCCGCCTCCGCCCACCAGCCATCCAGGGTACTGAGGTTGGGCACCCCATTCATCGCCGCCTTCATGCCACTGGTTCCCGATGCTTCCCGGGGACGGCGGGGGTTGTTGAGCCAGACATCACAGCCCGCCACCATCAAGCGCGAGATAGTAATGTCATAATTCGGCACAAACACAAGTTGCCGTTCCAGCCCGTGTTCCTTGGCAAAGTGAATAATATCCCGGATCATGTCCTTGCCCGGATGGTCTTTGGGGTGGGCTTTCCCGGCAAACACAAACTGGATGGGACGTTGCCGATCCGCCAGCATTTTGAGCAACCGTTGCGGTTCCCGCAGGATCAAATTCGCCCGTTTATAGGTAGCAAACCGTCGGGCAAAACCAATCGTTAACGCCTCCGGGTCAAGCACTTCTCGGGTTTTGAGAATTTCCGCCTGGGATGCCCCCCGCTCCTCCAACGCCCGCCGCAACCGTTCCCGCACGTACAGGATCATCTGCATCTTCGCCCGGTCATGGATGCGCCACAACTCCTCATCGGGGATGCTCTCCACCCGCTGCCATTCCGATGCCGTCGCCGGTAACGCCCACCAATCCGAGCCGATGTACCGTTGGTAGAGATTTTGGGTCATGGGAGCCACACAACTGCGACCATGCACCCCGTTGGTAATCGCCTGAATCGGCACTTCATTTTCCGGGGTCATCCCCCACAGAGAACCAAACATTTGCCGACTCACCCGGGCGTGCAATTTACTCACCCCATTGACAAAACTCGCCATGCGAATCGCAAAAATCGCCATATTAAACGGAGCCTGAAAATCCCCGGTTTGCTCCCGTCCCAGGGAGAGAAATTCCTGCTCGGATAACCCAAAAATTTCCCGATAACGGCCTAAGTAATACAAAATTTTATCCGTCGGAAACAGGTCAATCCCGGCAGGCACCGGCGTATGCGTGGTAAACATTTGACTGGCCTGCACCACCTCTTTCGCTTGGGCAAAGGTTAACCCCTGTTCGACGATTAATTCCCGGATGCGCTCCAGGGACAAAAACGCCGAATGCCCCTCATTCATGTGATAAACCGAAGGATTCAACCCCAACGCCCGCAGGGCTTTCACCCCCCCAATGCCCAACATGATTTCCTGATGGATGCGTAGATCAATATCGCCGCCGTACAACTGGTCGGTAATGTCCTGGTCATAAGAATTGTTGGGGGGAATGTTGGTATCTAGTAAATACAACGGCACCCGCCCCACATCCACCCGCCAAATCCGGGCATACACCACCCGTTGGGGAAAAATCACCTCAATCCGCAACTCCGAGCCATCCGGTTGCCGTTCCAAATGCAGAGGCAAATTGTAAAAATCATTGATGGGATAACGTTCCTGTTGCCAGCCATCGGCGGTTAAATACTGTTGGAAATACCCCTGTTGGTACAATAACCCAACACCGACCAACGGCAACCCCAAGTCACTGGCGGATTTCAAATGGTCTCCAGCCAACACCCCCAACCCCCCAGAGTAGATGGGTAAAGCGGTCGTCAGGCCAAATTCCGCCGAGAAATAGGCATAGCAATCTTGGGTATCCGGGCGTTGCCGCTGATACCAACTGCGTTCCTGGAGATACTGGTTTAATTCCTGCTGCGCCCGCTCCAGGTGCGCCAAAAAACCATCATCCGTACTGGCCGCCTGCAACCGCTCCTGACCGATGGTTCCCAGCATCAACACCGGGTTATGACGGCTCTGCTCCCACAATTCCGGGTCTAACCGGCGAAACAGTTCCTTAACCTCATCGCTCCAGTCCCAGTAGAGGTTATAAGCCAAGGGGCGCAGAGCTTCCAACTGCGGGGGCAGGGTCGGGGAAACCTTGAAAGTACGAATCGGGCGCATAACGTCACCAGCAATCTCTTGGCTTTCAGTGTAGCCCCCCCGTTGCAATCGGCAAATTTTCTTAACCTCAGCTTCACACCCGCCGCCACAACCCGTACTTCGGCGCAAATACCATAACGAGTAGGAATAAAACAGTTTGAATTAATACAATACAACCGCCGGTCGAAGCATCCAAGTAATAACTCAAATAGGTACCCAACCCGCTGGCTCCCACGCCAAAGAGCATGGCAAGGATTAACATGTGATTAAATCGATCCGTAAGTAAATAAGCAGTGGCACCGGGAGTAATTAACATCGCCACGACTAAGATAATTCCGACTGCTTGTAACGCCACCACAATAGTTAACGACAACAGGGTTAATAGTACATAATAAAGCCAGGTAATGTTAATCCCAATCGAGCGGGCATGGGTCGGGTCAAAACAAAAGAGTAATAAATCATTTTTGAGTAAAAAAACTACAACCAATGTGACCCCGCCAATAATTAGCGTTTGCACCATATCCCGGGTGGGAATACCGAGTACATTACCAAACAAAATATGCAAAAAATCTACATTACTCGGTGTTTTGGAAATCAGTACCAACCCCAAGGCAAAAAATCCCGTAAAGACTAAACCAATCACCGTATCTTCTTTGATGCGAGTTTTACTTTGAATCCACCCAATCAGTAAAACCGAACCCACCCCAAAAATGAATGCCCCCACCGCCAACGGGACATTTAACACATAAGCCAACACCACCCCAGGCGTCACCGAATGCGCCACCGCATCCCCCATCAATGCCCACCCTTTGAGCGTCATATAGCAGGACAAAACCCCACACACCATCCCCACAAACCCGCTCAAAATCAGAGCTTTGACCATAAATTCATACTGCAATGGTGCCGTCAACCAATGGAGTACATTCATCAGGGAACCTCTATTTATTCAATCAGACAAAAAATCCCTTAGTGAGAATCCAGAAATTACGGAGAACCAGAGACGGGGGCTGCGCCCCTATGACCGCTAATCACCAATTTTTAGAAGTCCCCATCAGGCATCCCCCCGTGATGTCAGGGGCGGCAAAATGCCCCCGAAGGTACGCGTGAGATTTTCCGGGGTAAAGACTTCCTCCGTTGCGCCGTAGGCCAAAATCGTTTGGTTGATAAAAATGGTTTGGTCACAAAAGGTGGAAATCGAGGTTAAATCATGGGTCGAAACTAAAACGGTATGGCCTAAATTTTTTAATTCCATAAGCAACTGAATCATCGCCCGTTCGGTTTTTACATCCACCCCATTAAACGGTTCATCCAGCAGTAAAATTTTTGCTTGTTGCGCTAAGGCTCTCGCTAAAAAAGCACGTTTTTTTTGTCCCCCCGACAGTTCACCGATTTGCCGATGGCGCAATGCCCACATCTCCACCCGTTGCAAACTATCCTGAACCAGCCGCCGATCCACCGGACGGGGTATCCGCATAAAATTCATATACCCATACCGCCCCATCATCACCACATCATAAACACTCACCGGGAATTGCCAATCCACCTGCTCTGTTTGCGGTAAATACGCCACCGAACCCCGTTTTTGCGCCAAATGAATCGGTAATCCCTCAATATGTACCCGTCCGGTTTTGGGCGTAATAAACCCCATAATGGTCTTAAACAAGGTGGATTTCCCACTGCCATTCATGCCCACCAAGCCAACAATTGACCCGGATTTGAGGGATAAATTGACGCCGTGCAATGCGACTTTTTCGTGGTAGGTAACCGTGACATTTTCCAGTTCTATACTCAGGTTTGGGGGCATGGTTGTATCTCCTGTTAATGGGGTTTTAAGCCTTGAATGAGGGTGTTGACGTTATGCTGTAACAGTCGCAAATAGGTAGGGGCTTCTCCAGCGGCGGGGGTGAGGGAATCCACATAGAAAATACCCCCGAATTTTACCCCTGCTTCTTGGGCGACTTGGCGTTGAGCCTGGTCATTGACGGTACTTTCACAAAACACCGCCGGAACCTGACTCGCCCGCACCTGATCAATGGCTCGGCGAATTTGCTGGGGCGTGCCTTCCTGTTCCGCATTGATCGGCCACAGATAAATTTCTTTTAAGCCGTAATCCCGTGCCAAATAACTAAAGGCTCCCTCGCAGGAAACCAGATAGCGTTGCTGGGCGGGAATCACCTGCAAGGACTGCTGGAGTTTTTGGTCTAATTCGTTAATTTGCTGCTGATATTGCCGGGCATTTTGGGTGTAAATCGCTTCATTTTCCGGGTCAAGATTGACCAGGGCTTTACGGATATTTTCGACATAAATTAACGCCAATTTCGGAGACATCCAAGCATGGGGATTGGGTTGATTTTTGTAACTCCCTTCTTGAATCGGTATCGGGGTAATGCCTGTGGTGACCGTCACGCGGGGGACGTTGCGTAAATTGCTGTAAAATCGTTCCGCCCACCGCTCCAAACCCAACCCATTTTCTAAGATCAAATCGGCCTTTTGGGCACGGGCAATATCCATCGGAGTCGGCTCATAGCCGTGAATTTCCACCCCCGGCTTGGTAATGGATTCCACCCGGAGCTTTTCCCCCGCCACATTCCGGGTCATGTCGGCCAGGACGGTAAAGGTGGTTAAAACCACCTTGCCATCAGGAGGAGACGGCTCACCCTGACACCCCCACAAACCCACAACCACCAACCCCCAAAGCCACCAACCCCGCATCCGTGCTTTTCATAATCCTTTCATAATTACTCTAGCACTGGAGGTGGCGGCTTTTCATGTTCCTTTCATGTTTGTAATTTTTTGTAATGTTTAGGCCGCCGGGGTCTTCGCCAGCAGGTCGGCGACGACGGTGAGTACTTCCCCGGGCACGATGGGTTTGACCAGGTAATGGCTGGCTCCCAGGCTGAGGGCTTTTTGGCGGTGGCGGTCGCTGGTGCGGGAGGTGAGCATCAGCACGGGCAGGGCGTAATGACGGTCGTGGGTGCGGATGCGTTGTAAAAGCCCGTAGCCATTCAAACGGGGCATTTCAATATCAGAAATCACTAATCCTACGGGTTTATATTCCTGAGTGAGCCATTCCCAGGCTTCTTGCCCGTCTCGACAGGTTTGTACTTGATAATTACTTTGTCTCAGCAGACGTTCCAACAACTGGCGGGTGGCTACGGAATCTTCGGCCACCAAAATGAGGGGCGGACCCGCCGGTGCAGCGACAGTAGGCGGGGGAGGGGTTGACTGAGATAATAACGACGACAATTCTCCCGGAATCAGCACAGGCACGACTTCCCCGGTTCCCAAAATCGTACACCCGGCTAGGTAGGGGGGGAGCGGCACGGTGTCATCCAAGGATTTGAGGATCAACTGGCGTTCGCCCACCAACTGGCTCACGGTGTACACGGCGGGTTGGGTTTGCCCCAGCACCAAGCCGACGGGTTCGGGTTCCACCGGCAGGGGGCGGCGGTAGGGGAGGGTCTGCATCAGGGAAACCACCGGCAATTCCTGCCCCCGCCAGGTGAGGGTCTGGGTGTCGGGCGGGACGGACAGAATATCCAAAACTCCGGTGGCGGGAATCCCCAGGGTGTGCTGGCGACTGCGGCAGAGCAACAGGGGCAGGAGGGTCAAGCCCCGGGGCAACCGCAGGGTAAAGGTCGTCCCCTGACCGGGTTGGGTATCAACGTGGATGCTCCCCCGCAACTGCTGGATTTGGGTACGGACAATGTCCAGACCGACCCCCCGCCCGGAGAGGTCGCTCACCTGGGTGGCGGTGGAAAATCCGGGGCGGAAGATAAATTCTAAAATTTCCTCTCGGCGCATTTGTCCCCAGGGACGGGTACACCAGCCCTTTTGCACCGCCCGTTGATAGACTTTTTGCAGGTCGATCCCCCGCCCGTCATCCCTGAGGGTGATGACCACTTGGTTTTCCTGGGTTTCACCGTGCAGATGAATGGTGGCGGTGGCGGGTTTATCCATCGCTGAGCGTTCCGCCGGGGATTCAATGCCGTGATCAAAAGCGTTGTTCAATAAATGCGTTAACGGGGTACGCAACCGTTCTAAAAGTACTTGATCCACCAGCACATCTTCACCGGTAATTTTCAGTTCCACCTGTTTGTGGTATTGCTGATTCAACCGGCGCAGTTGGGGTAAAAAGACTTGAGCCAAATTCCGAAAAGGCACGAGCCGAGATTGGGTGACTTGTTGATATAAACGATCCAATTCTTGGCGCACCAGAGTTAATTCTTCCCCCAATTCCCGCAGGGTTAATTCCAAATCTGAGCGAATTTCCTGGGTACGCAACAGGGTTTCTTCCAACGTTTGCAATTGTGTATGCCCCTGGGTGTATTGATCCAGTTCCAAACTGTCAAATTCACTGGTGGAGGTGGTGACATTAACGGCCAATTGGTCGTACAGGGTTTGGAGGGCTTCCCGCAGGGGTTGGGATTGGGTGACGAGGGCGTTCAACGTGCGGCTGGTTTGTAGAAGGTTATCGTGTTGCAGAACCAAGCGTTCATGGCGGATAATCAGTTCCCCCACCGTATTCGCCATGGATTCCAACTGCTCTAGGGGTAAGCGGACGTTGGTGAGGGGTTGGTCGGGAGTGACGGGGGTGGGTTCGGGAATCGCCGTTGTCGGTTCAGAAACAGGGGTTGCCGATGCTGGTTCCGGGGTGGGATTGAGGTAATCCGACCGCTTCTGCCGCAGTTGCTCCAGGGTGGCGGTTATCTGGGGAATCAGGACAGGGGCGGGCTGGTGGAGTTGTTTTTCCAGGGGTTGGACGGTCTCAATTAACCAGGGTAAATCCAAGGTTTCACCCAACAGAGTGCAGGCATCCAGCAGGTTTTGGGCAATGGCGGTTACATTACTCCCCGGTTGGTTCAGGGCGTGGGCGGTTTCGGTTAAACAGGTTTCCAAATCCTCGGTTAACGCCGTCGTAATGATGGTGGGGGGAACGGCCTTTGTCGTGGCGATGGGTTCACTCGCACTGCTGACGGTTAAATGCGCCAAAGCCGCCAAAACCTCCGGGTTCGCCTTCACCTCGTCCTGGTGTTCGGCCTGCACAAGCAGGGCTTCCAATTCCTGAATCCCCCGCTCCAACACCGGCCAAATCGGGTCATGGGCGGGTGGGGTGTGCTTGCTCAGGGCTTGCAACAGGTCTTCCAACTGGTGGGCTAAATGGCTGATGTCCATCAGTTGACACAATCCGGCTCCCCCTTTAATCGAGTGGGCGGCACGCATCATGGCGGTCATATCCACCTTTTGCCCCTGCCGCTGGCGATGAATACCTTGTACTAATTCCGTAATATATCCAGGAACATCTTCCCGCAGGAAACACTGGCGCACTTCCCGGAGGATATTTTGGTACTGTTCCGTTTGCGGGTCGAAGTTCATCGGGTGAGACGGAAGCGGGCGACGGAGGTTTGCAAATCAGCGACAACGGCCAATAAGTCCTCAAGGGAGGCGGCCACCGTTTGGGATTCCTGAGCGGTTTGGGTGGCGATGTTGGCGACTTCTTGCATCCGTTCATTCACCTGTTGGGACGCCAACTGCTGGGCGTGGGTTTGTTCGGCGATTTGTTGCAAATACTGGTCAATGTTCTGACTCAACTGGGCGAGACCCTGCAAGGTTTCCCGCGTGGATTGAACCAGTTGCGTGCTGGCGACCACCTCAATGGTGCCCACTTCCATCGCTTGCAGTACATCGCCTGTACCCTCTTGGATGTTTGTGACCCGTTGTTCGATCTCCCGGGTCGCTTCCGTAACCTGCTGGGCGAGACGGCGCACCTCATCGGCTACCACCCGGAACCCCTGCCCATGTTCTCCGGCACGGGTGGCTTCAATCGAGGCATTAAACGCCAGCAGGTTGGTCTTTTCGGAAATCCCGGAAATGATCGCCACAATCTGGGAAATTTCTTGGGAGGCTTCGGCGAGGCGTTTGACCTTTTTCGCCGTCGTGGCCACCGTACTGCGTAATCCCTCGATACTGGCAACGGTTTGGTTAATTTTGCCATCCCCCGCCTGAGCAGCCAACAGAGCCGAACGGGCGACTTGGGCAGCCTGCTGGGCTAATTCCGTCACCTGGGTAATGGACTGGTTCATGGCGGCGACGGTGGCTAAGGATGCCTGCACCTGTTCGGTCTGGGTTTGGGCGGCGGCAGTGAGATGGGTAATGGATTCCGCTCCGGTCTGGGCAACCTGTTGCACCTGGTTGGCAACGGCTTGAACCTGCAACACCAACTGCCGCAGACTGGCAATCGTGGCATTAAACGCATCGGCAATCGAACCCACCTCCCCCGGCGTAATCGGGGCTTTGACGGTCAAATCCCCCCGTTGTGCCCCTTCGATTTCCAACAGCAGGTTAATCACTTCCTGTTGCAGTTGTTCCTTATCCTGCCGCTGGCGAGCCAGTTCTGCTTCCTGGGCTTGGGTGCGTTCCGCCAGGGTTTGTTCGGCGATCTGAGCCTGCTGTTGCCAATGGGCGACCGCCTGGGTCAACCGTTCCAACTCGTTGGCCGTATCCTCGGACGGTTCATCCCTGGTTAACCGTTTCAACGGCAGAATCACATCCCGCCAAAACCACCACAGGATTAAAAAATTCAACAGCAACATCACACTCGCCAGGGTCAACTGACTGGTGCGGTTTTGGGTGGCAACCGGCGTATCCATCACCGGCGGCGTGACATTCACCGGCAACCAGGTGGCAACGGTCAACACCTGCATCACCACCAGCAGACCAAATTTCCACCCCACCGAACGCTGATGCAGCCACCGCCAGGGGGATTCCTGCGGTACAGCCACCGCCGCTTCCAGCACATCAGAAGCTACCGATTCCGGCGCAACCGGAGCCGCAATCACCGCCAACGCCCCGGTATTTTGCAACCCCGCCAGGGCTTTTTCCGCAATCGCTGCGTACGTCCCATCCCGATCCAGATGAATAACCTCCTGGTACATCTGGGCGGCCTGCACCACATCCCCCGCCTGCTCCAGCGTGTTGGCCTGGAGAATCTTTGCCATCAAATCCGTTTCCCCCAGCCCGCCACTGTCCGGCGCCACCAAAACTGGACGACCTCGATACATCATCACGGGTTGACTTGAGGCAGGAGAAGAATCAGCCATAGGGACAGGAAATAGAAGGTACCTGGGAAAAACGGTGTCATCAAACCTAGAACTTCCCCGTGTTTATCATGGTGCATCCCCTGAGGGCAAACTGTCCATCATGATCATTTTCGCAACAATTTCCTAACACCCCAAGCTGAGATTCTCAGGCAAATTCCGGCCAATTACCACCACCTGGGTCTTACGGGATTCGGTATCTAACCAGGGACGGTCGTAGTAAGTGTTGAGCCGTGTTCCTACCCCTTGAACAATCAACCGGAGGGGTTTGCCAGCGATATTGACCCAGCCTTTGACCCGATAAATTTCATACTGATTCATCATGGCCTGCAACCGTTGCGTGAGTAACTCCGGTCGGGCAAATTCCCCCCCGGTGAGAACCGCCGCCTCTAGGGTTTGGTCGTGGTCAGCCTCATCGTGTTCTTCGTCGTGGTGACTGGGACGTTGGGTTAAATCATCCTCAACGGCCATATTTTGTCCTAATAATATCTCGACTGACACCTGCCCATGTTGACAGGGTATGATTTTCACCCCTGGTCGCACTTGAGTTTTTAACCAAGCCATTAACTCATCCTGCTGTTGTGAAGTGAGAGTATCGGTTTTATTCAACAGGACTAAATCAGCACAAA
>JAUQVQ010000013.1:0-12464 GCA_039794725.1 Gloeomargarita sp. HHBFW_bins_162 | reverse complement strand
GGTCGCAGGGGCGTAGCCCCCGTCTCTGGTTCTTTTACTTACTTGTTCTTAAATCTTTTAGGGGAACCTCTATCAATTTATCATCAGCGGTCGCAGGGGCGTAGCCCCCGTCTCTGGTTCTTTTACTACTTATTTGTTCTTAAATCTTTTAGGGGAACCTCTATCAATTTATCATCAGCGGTCGCAGGGGCATAGCCCCCGTCTCTGGTTCTTTTACTTATTTGTTCTTAAATCTTTTAGGGGAACCTCTATCAATTTATCATCAGCGGTCGCAGGGGTGCAGCCCCCGTCTCTAGTTCTTTTACTTATTTGTTCTTAAATCTTTTAGGATTGCTATAGAGCTATTCTAAAATGATATTCATGATTCATAAGGTAATCTAGCTTTTCCCATGCAACGTGTCGCCACCGTCACCCGCCAAACCCAAGAAACCCAAGTGCAGGTCACGCTCAATTTGGACGGGCAGGGGCAATGTCAGGCGGATACGGGCATTCCGTTTTTAGACCACATGTTGCACCAGTTGGCATCGCATGGGTTGTTTGACCTGATCGTTCACGCCAAGGGCGATTGGGAAATTGACGACCACCACACCAACGAGGACGTGGGCATCACCCTGGGGCAAGCCCTGGCGCAGGCGTTGGGGGATAAACAGGGTATTCACCGGTTTGGGCATTTTCTCGCTCCCTTAGATGAGGCGTTAATCCAGGTGGCGTTGGATTGCTCCGGTCGTCCCCATCTGAGCTACGGGTTAACCATTCCCACCCAGCGAGTCGGCACCTATGATACCCAGTTGGTGCGGGAATTTTTCGTGGCGGTCGTGAATCACAGTGCCATGACATTGCACATCTATCAGCAGGCGGGGATCAATTCTCATCACATTATCGAGGCCACCTTTAAGGCCTTTGCGCGGGCGTTGCGGCAGGCGGTGGATATTGACCCGCGGCGGGGGGGGCAGATTCCCAGTTCCAAAGGTTCCTTGTGCGGCTAAACGAGATTGGCGAGGCGGGGTTATTAACCATTCTGCACCGCTATTGTCCCTCGGATGTGATCGGGGATGATGCCGCGTGGTTCACCGCACCCATCGGTAATAACTTAGTGATTACAACTGATGTATTGGTCGAAGGGGTGCATTTTAGCAGTAGTCCCTTGAGTCCGATGGCGAAAAAAACCATGTCGGCGGTGGATGTGGGATGGCGGGCGGTGGCGGTCAACTATTCCGATTTGGCGGCAATGGGAGCAAAACCTTTGGGGATCACGGCGGGGTTGGGTTTACCTCCAGAAATGCCGGTGCGGTGGGTAGAGCAAATGTATGAAGGTATGGCAGAGATTTTGCAAACTTATGGTGGTGTGATTTGGGGTGGGGATGTGGTACGCTCAAGTATTGCATTTATCAGTATTACCGCAGTTGGTTGTATTGATAAGTTGATGATCAAACGTTCTGCCGCCCACGTTGGCGATTACATTATCAGCACCGGGTATCATGGATTGTCCAGAGCCGGGTTAGAAATTCTCACCGATGACAAGTACAATGAAATTACTGAACTTGTCTCAGTCCATCGGCGACCCCGTCCCCGGTTGGATGTTTTGCCTCTGCTTCAGGAACTAGGGATTCCCAGAATTTCAGGTATGGATAGCAGTGATGGGTTAGCCGATGCGGTGTGGCAAATCTGTCGGGCGAGTGGGGTGGGAGCCGTTTTGAGTCGAGCAATTAACGTGCATCCCGTGCTGACCTCGTTATTCCCGCAACAGGCGCAGGCGTGGGTGTGGTACGGGGGTGAAGATTTTGAATTGGTGTTAACGTTGCCCCCGGAGCAGGCGGAGAAGTTGGTCAACAAATTAGGTCATCCCGCCCAGATCATTGGGGAAATTGTGGCTGGGGATCAGGTGTTTTTAGGGGAAGAATTATTGCCACCTACGGGGGGATTTCAACATTTTACATGATTATATTATAGGGAACCTCTATTTATTCAATCGGACAAAGAATCCTTGAGCCACAATCCAGAAATTACCGAGAACCAGAGGCGGGGGCTGCGCCCCTGCGACCGCTAATTACTAATTAATAGAGGTTCCCTATATTATTCCAGCGGACAGAGAATTTCTTAGCGAGAATGTAAAGATTACGGAGAACCAGAGGCGGGGGGTGCCCCCCTGCGACCGCTAATTACTAATTCTCATTAATAGAGGTTCCTATCAAGGGAGAGGGAAGAAAATCCCTACGCCCTGCGACCCTTGTTTCACATTCAAAAAGGACTGCTTTATCCGCTTGGATCAACAAAGGTGCCCTTATTCCCTTGCGCCACTCTGTTTGTCATAATGTGGTCACACGGCGGCAATAGGAGCGCATGGCGGTAGAACTGGCACAACTATTTATCAATGGCTTGGCGTTGGGGGGGATTATTGCCCTGGGGTCGGTGGGGCTGACTTTGATCTACGGCATTTTACGGCTGTCTAACTTTGCTCACGGGGATTTTTTGACGTTGGGGGCGTATTTTACTCTTTTGGTCAATGCCTGGGGGTTGCCCGTGCCGGTGGCGATGGGGCTGGGTTCTCTGTTCACCATTGGTGCTTTTGTCTTGACTGAGGCGGTTTTGTGGGCGCCGGTGCGGCGGCGGCGCACCTCTCCTACTACGATGATGATCATGTCCATTGGACTGGCTTTATTTGTCCGCAATGGCATTATTTTGATTTGGGGCAGTCAGAACCAAAATTACAATCTGCCGGTGTTTGGGGCGGTGCGGTTGGGGGCAATTCAGGTGACGACCAATCGGATCGTGGTGCTGGGGTTGGCGATGGCGGCGGTTATTATCCTGCATTTGTTATTACAAAAAACAGCGGTAGGACGGCAGATGCGGGCGGTGGCGGATAATCCTGAATTGGCGAAGATTGCTGGGGTGAATGTGCAGAGGGTGGTTCTCTGGACGTGGGTGGTGGCGGGGGGGTTGACGGCGTTGGGCGGGGCAATGTACGGGCTGATTACGGCGGTGCGCCCGAATATGGGGTGGTTTTTGTTGTTACCTATGTTTGCGACGGTGATTTTGGGGGGGATTGGCAACCCCTATGGGGCGATGCTGGGGGCGGTGGTGATTGGGGTGGCACAGGAGATGAGTACCTACTGGTTGCCGAGTGAGTATAAGCTGGGGGTGGCGTTGGTGGTTATGATGCTGGTGCTGTTGGTGCGACCGCAGGGGTTGTTCCGGGGGACGATGTGACCGGGGCAAGTCTAAAGGATTCTGGGGAATTCCCTGAGAAAAACTCTTAAAGATTTGTAAACTATTAAAGATACTGGTGTCTTACGGGCTGGATGGTGTTATGACCCACGGAATGCGAATGGAACGACTGGTGGTGATGGCTCATGTTGGAGCGATGGTGTTTGGGGTGGCGGGGCTGGTGTTGGTTTTGCCCCATCCGGCGTGGGTGTTGGCGTTACCGGCGGCGGGGCAACGATTATTTGCCTGGAGTATGGCGGGGGGCGGCATTGTTTATATCCTGCTGGGAGCCTTGGCTATGGTGGTGTATGGCCTGCGGGTGTTGGGGGCGCGGTTGCTGTGGAGTTTTTTGGTGCCAGCGGTGGGGTTGTCCCTGGGCAGTGAGTTGTTGGGCACGAGTACGGGGTTTCCGTTTGGGCATTACCGCTATTTGGAGGGCTTGGGGTACAAAATTGCCGGGTTGGTGCCGTTTACGATCCCTCTGTCCTGGTTTTATATGGGATTGGTGTGCTTCCTGTTGGCCTATGGGGGGTTGGGGATGTTGCGTCAGAGTCGGTGGCGGTTGGCTGGTTCGGTGGTGCTGGGGGCAATGTTGTTGATGGCCTGGGATTTAGCTCTTGACCCGGCGATGAGTCAAACACCGGTGCCGTTTTGGGAATTTCAAGAGGTGGGGGCGTTTTTTGGGATGCCGTACCGCAATCTGGCCGGTTGGGTGGGTACGGGGGCGGTGTTTATGACGGTGGCGGCACTGCTGTGGGGAGATGTCAGGCTGAATTTAGCCCGGCAAGATTTGACGTTACCGTTGGTGATGTACGTGGTGAATTTCCTGTTTGGCGCAGTAATTACTCTGGGGTTGCTGGACGGTCGCTACTGGATTCCCATTAGTTTGGGGGTGGGATTGGGGGTCATCCCGGCGGTGGTCTGTTGGTGGGTTGCCGGGCGGGCGGTCGTTACGACAACCGATTTACCCAAGGTGGCAGAACTGGATTTAATTCCCCGTTAGGGGGTGGGCAACGCTCGCAGAAAAGCTATGCTATAGCAATCCTTTTTGAGTTAGGAACAAGGGTCGCAGGGGCGTAGTCCCCGTCTCTGGTTCTCCGTAATTTGGGCATTCTGGCCATAGAGTACTTCTAAAAATTGCAAATTAGCGGTCGCAGGGGCGTTGCCCCCGTCTCTGGTTCATGGCTAGGCCACGCAACCTATCGGTAATTTCTACATTCGACCTCTTGCATGATTTATATTCACCCTCACCCCCGACCCCTCTCCCATCAAGGGAGAGGGGAGAAAACCAAAACGGGGCTACGCCCTGCGACTCTTGTTTTACATTAGACCTCTTGCATGATTTATATTTACCCTCACCCCCGACCCCTCTCCCATCAAGGGAGAGGGGAGAAAATCCCTACGCCCTGCGACCCTTGTTTTACATTCAAAAAGCAAAAAGGACTGCCATATAAACTACGACTTCCTTACCCCCATTAACTTAAACGATGCGTACTAATAGGGCTTCTGGAGCGTATTCCACCGAAGCGGGTAACGCGATTCGAACGCGCGACATCAACCTTGGCAAGGTTGCGCTCTACCACTGAGCTATACCCGCATGGGCTTTTATTTTAACCGATTAACGGGATTCCGGCAAATCTGCCACTCGGGGCAGTGAGGGGGTGTAGGGAGAACGCAACGTCCGCACCTGCCGCATTAGACTTGCCATCTCCAGGGCATTCATGGCGTATTCCCACCCTTTGTTGCTTTTGACCCCCGCCCGTTCGATGGCCTGTTGCAGATTGTCGGTGGTGAGAATGCCAAAAATTACGGGTACGCCGGTTTGAAATCCCGTAGCGGCAATGCCTTTGGCGACTTCGGCGGCCACGTAGTCAAAATGGGGGGTATCCCCCCGAATCACCGCTCCCAGGCAGATCAAAGCATCGTACCGCTGGGTTTGCGCCAACTGATGCACCACCACCGGAATCTCAAAACTCCCCGGCACCCAAAAATAATCCACCTGGGTTTCCACATTCACCCCGTGCCGTTTCAGGGCATCCTGACAGCCCTCGAGAAGTTTCCCCGCAATCAGGTCGTTAAACCGACCAATGACGACGCCGAAGCGGTAACTTTCGACCTCGGTAAATGCACCTTCAAAAACCGCCATTACACAACCAGGACATCCATTAGTCCAACGAAAATCACCAACAACAACCAGACGCCTGCCCCCAGATAAATGACTCGTTGATACCGTTGCCATTCCCCAGGAGTCGCCAGTACCACCGGCACGGCCACCACCAGCACAAACGAGAGAACGACCAAGGCCAACACCAACGCCTGAAACACAATCGTCATAATTTTTGCTCCCAACACAGCCCATTTATCAGGCTATCAAAAAGTGCGCCGCCCGCAACCAAAACCTCCCCAGCCCGGACAAACGATATTACAATGCTCAATGATTGATTCTTCCGTATTAGGTGCGCCATGACCGTCACTCCCGCATTTTGTCAGGGTATTGATTACCTGGGTTCTCCGTGGCCGCAGTGGTTAGAGTACGGTCAAACCCCGGCGGTTGACCCCCAAACGGGACGGATTGCTGACCCCCACGACCCCAAAGCGGTGTATCAAACCCTAATAGCTGCCGACGCTCTGCGGTATTTGACGGTACAGGTGACGGCCAGTAAAGCGTCGGGACATCCGGGGGGCTTTGCCAGTTGCGCCGAAGCTATTGCTGGGTTGGTGATGCTGGGGTACAAAAACATTCCCACCGAGGTCGGCCACCATGCGCCGGGATTTTACAGCACCCTGTTTTTGGATGGTTCCCTAGAAGCGATGGGGATTAGCACGGTCAGCCAAATGCGGGAGAAATTCCGGGAAATGCACGGGCTGTTGGGGCATCTCTCTGGTGCCATTCCGGGGGTGCTGTCGCCCGCCGGACCGTTGGGACAAGGTCAGCATTTTGCGATGGCGGGAGCCTATCTCAACCCTGGAGTTTTGTTCCCGGTCACGATTGGGGATGGAGGGCTGGGGGAACCCTACGTGATGAGCAGTTTTCAGCATTTTCATACGGCGTTTCCCCAGGTGACGAATTTCCTGCCGGTGTTGGTCTGGAATGGGTACAGCCAAGAGCATCACAGTATGGTTGCCACTGTGGATAATGAACGCATGGAACGCTACTGGCGGGCGCACGGGTTCGCTGAGGTGATTCTGGTGGATGCCAAAGCCTTTGATGACCAGGGGCAACCGGGGGATTACGTGGATAGTACGGTGTTTAGTTTGGAACAACGGTTAAAATTCACCGAGGCCGTGTTAACCGGGTTAGACCAGGCGGCTAACAATGCCTTAAACGGGGTGTTGACGGTATTTATTATTAAGCAACTCAAGGGGGCAGGTGTCCACGCCCGGGGTGCCAAATCCCACAATCTCTACGCCCAACATACTTTACAAAATCCTGACATTATCCAGGCGTTGCAACAACGGGCATTGCCCCCGGAAGCCTGGGCATTGGTGCGGGAAAATTTCCAACGAGCCGGGGGTGGCTCGGCGTCGCAAATTGCCGTGACCGAATCGGTGCGGTCGTTACCCCCCTTGCCCACGTTGACCCATCAGGAATTTCCCCTGGGCGATAAACAGGTGGCGACGACGGCGGTGGGTAAATTAGTGGTGCAACTGGGGCAAAGTGACCCGAAATTTATCGTTACGAACGCCGATGGCAATGAGGCATCCGGGATCGCCAACATTAACCAGGGATTAAAAATCATTCACCCTACCGTAGATACATTGTACAATCAATCGCCCCAGGGACAGGTGTATGAGCCTTTGAGTGAGGATGCTTGTGCCGGGTTGGCGGCGGCGGTGTGTTTGTTGGGGGGGCGTTCCCTGTGGTGTTCCTACGAGTCGTTTGCGATTAATGGGTTGCCCATTTGGCAGACGGTGACGCAGGCGATGGCGGAGTTGCGGCGACCGACCCCTTCGACGATTACCTTGTTCACGGCGGGAGCCTTGGAACAGGGGCGCAACGGGTGGACGCACCAACGCCCGGAGATTGAGGCGTATTACACTGCCCTGATGCACAACGGTAATGTTTATCCTTTGTTTCCGCCGGATGCGAATTGTGCGCAAGCGGCCTATCGGTGGGCGGTGACGACGTTTAATAAGGGGATTGCCATTTTTGCCAGTAAAACGGCTCTGCCGGTGCGGACAACCTGGGAGCAAGCGCAAGTAGCCGTAGAAACGGGGGCAATTGTTCTCCAGGAAACGGCGGGGGAACCCTTGGTGGTGCTGGCGGTGGTGGGGGATATGGTTCTCCTGCCGGTGTTTGCGGCGGCGGAGCAGTTAAAATCCCAGGGCATTGGCACGCGCATTGTCAGTATGGTGAACCTGCGGCGGCTGTGTCGGGCGGAGGATGTGGCCTGGTCCACCTGTGCGGAACCGGATGGTCAATTTATGGATGATGCCACGTTTGCGGCGTTTTTTGACGGGGATGCGCTGTTGGGGATTAGCGGCGGGCCGGTGAGTACTTTGGAACCGTTAATGCTCCGTGCGCGGGTGGCACGGCGGGATGTGCTGGGCTGGCAACGGGGGGAAACGGCGGCTTCACCGGCGGAATTGATGGAGTACAACGGCATCAGTCCCGAACGGATTAGCCAACGGGCGGTGGCATTACTCACGGCGGCGCGGGGTTAATGGCTGGCGGTTTCTGCCTGGCGGTAGAGGACTTCTTGCCAATGGGTGAGCATTTGCCGCAGGTCTTCTTTGTGAACGGGTTTGCTGAGATAATCATCCATCCCGGCGGCAATGCATTTATCCCGGTCTTCCTTCATGGCGTTGGCGGTGAGGGCAACCACCACCGGGCGGTGGTTTAGACGACCTTCCCGGTATAGTTCGTGCAGGCGGCGGGTGGCACTAAACCCATCTAAAACCGGCATTTGGCAGTCCATCAGCACCACATCGTAGGCAAACCGCAGGATCATCTCCAGGGCTTCCTGACCATTAGCAGCCACATCGGCGGAGAATCCCAGACTTTCGAGTTGTTTCAACGCCACTTTTTGGTTCACCGGGTTGTCTTCTGCGAGTAAAATTCGCAGGCTGGATGTGGGTACTACGGGGGTGGGTGAGGCAGGCACCGGCGAGGGCGCGGAGCCAATGACTTCCCCTTCAAGCGCATTCATAATCGTATCCAGCAACCGGGAGGCTTTCACCGGTTTGACCAGGTGGGCGGCAAAACCAATGTCCAAGGCTTGTTTGACTTCTTCCCGTAGATGGCTGGAGGTAAGCATAATCAAGGGAATGTGGGCAAGTTGGGGGTCTTGTTTGATCTGCCGTCCCAGGGTTAAGCCATCCATTTCCGGCATATTCATATCCACCAGCACCACGGCGTAATCCCGCTCGTGCATTTTCGCCAAGGCTTCTGCGCCGGAGGCGGCCTCCTCCACCTGTAAACCCCAACGACAGGCTTGGTAGCGGACGACCTTGCGGTTGGTGGGATGGTCATCCACGACGAGGAGATATTTGCCCTCAATCGGTTGGGCAGGCAGGGGAGGTTCGGTAACGGCGGGGGCTTGGGCAACGGGTAATGGTAGGTGAAAGAAAAAGCGGGAACCTTGACCGGGCGTACTTTCCAGGCCAATGTCGCCCCCCATCAAACTCACCAGTTGTTTACAAATCGCTAACCCCAACCCCGTGCCCCCAAATTTGCGAGTGGTGGACACATCCGCTTGGGTAAAGGGACGGAACAAACGGCTTTGTACCTCCGGGGGAATGCCAATGCCGGTATCGGTGACGCTAAATTCCACCCAAGGGGGTTCTTGCCCCGGTTGCACCCGAATGACCACTTCGCCTTTTTGAGTAAATTTAATGGCATTACTCACCAAGTTCATCAACACCTGCCGTAAGCGGGTCGCATCCCCCCGTACCCAAGCGGGGGTTTGAGGGTTGACTAAAGCGGCAATTTCTAAGCCTTTGATGTGGGCTTGTGGCGCTAGTAATTCAACGACTTCTTCCACAACGGTTAAAATTTCAAAATCCAATTCCTCCAGTTCCACCTGCCCGGCTTCCAGTTTGGATAAATCCAAAATTTCGTTAATCAAATTCAACAGGGCATCGCCGCTGACCCGAATGGTATTGACAAAATCCCGTTGTTCCGCATTCAAGGGCGTATCCAAAAGTAACCCGGTCATGCCCAACACCGCATTCATGGGGGTGCGAATTTCGTGGCTCATGTTCGCTAAAAATGCACTTTTTACCCGGGACGACTCCTCAGCGGCTAACCGAGCCTGCTCCAGTTCGTGGATCAAATACACCTGGGTCAGAGCCACCCCCACCTGATCCGCCAGTTGGGTGAGTAAATCCTGTTCAAATGCCGTCCACATGCGGGCATGACTACACTGATGGCAGACCAACATCCCCCACAATTCCGACTTCCACATCAAGGGAACAAGCAACTGCGACTGCACCCCCAAGGTTCGCAACCATTCATCCTGATCCGGCGTGAGCGTCAACCCCCCCACATCATCCACGACCCAGGGTTGCCCTTGTTGACACCAGGCCAGTTCCGTTTGGATAAACTGATGCCATGCGGTTTCCTGCCCCACCATCGTCGGCGTACTGGGTAAGCGGGCTTCGGCAACGACCTGACCCCCGTCACTGGCTAATTGGTAAATAAAGGTACGGTCGGCGTTGATAATTTTTTGCACCTCTTGCACTGTGGTTTCCAAAATCACCCCCAGGTCTAAACTCTGGCGAATCTTGAGGGTAATTTCACTGAAAATCTGCGCTCGCCGGTTTTGCCGCGCCAGTTCCGCTTCCGTGCGTTTGCGGTCGGTGACATCCCGAAAAATTCCCCGAGTCGCCACCGGCTGACCCTGCTCATCGTAGGAACAACTGGTGCTACCTTCCAAAATCAGGGTATCCCCGTCGCGAGTGCGGGCTTTGAACTCCACAAACGACAGACTGCCCGTTTCGATTAACTGCTGAAATTTCCGGCGACACTGTTCCAGCGAATCCGGGTGGATAATATCCCAAAGGGTCAAATCCTTAATTTGCTCATCCTGGTAGCCCAACGCCCGTTTCCACGCCCGATTCACGTACAGCAGCCGCCCCTGCATATCCACGCTCTGGATCAGGTCGTGGGCATTTTCAAATAAATCCCGGTAACGCGCTTCGCTGACACTGAGAGCGGTGCGCGCCTGCTGTTCTTGGGTGACATCAATCCCGGTGGCAATCACGTATTCCGTTTCCTGGGTGTGGTCGGTCAGCAGGGTGTTTACCCAGCGAATGAGCCGCCGTTCCCCGGTACGTGTCAGCCAATGGTTTTCATAACCCATGATTCCTTGACCGTTGAGAATCGCCAAAAACTGTGCCTGCACCTGCACCTGTTCTTCGGGGGGGACAAGAATTTCCCAAAACGGCTGTTGATTCACCTCCGCCAGGGTATAGCCGCTCAATTGCTCACAAAACTGATTCCAGCGCACGATCCGCCCATCCCCATCCAGTGCCAAGATCAAGGCTTGGGTGGTCTGGAAAATGGCTTCGGTGAAACTGGTTTCCTGGCTGGCGGTTTTCTGCGCCTGTTGACGAGCCTGAATCTGGCGCACCACAAACAACATGGTTGCCAACAAAATCAAAACATTGGCCGTCACCCCCAAAATAAAAATCCCCTGCGCCTGCCGACTGAATGAGTTCACCCGTTCCAAACGCTGTTTCAGGAGAAATTCCTCCGTCTGGTTCATCAGATTTAAGACATTGCGGATCTGTTGATTGGCTTCTTGATGGGTGCGTGCTATTAATGCCTTAACGCTGGCCTGCTGACCCTGTTGCTGGTAGATGCGAATAATTTGGTCGTAATACAACAGTTCATTCACCAACAACGTGTTTAACTGTTCCCACCGCCGCATTTGTTCGGGATTATCCTGAAGTAAGCGCCGCAGGTTATCCTTGGCTAATTGCAGTTCCGTCCGGTTAACCTCGTAGCGTTCTAAATACACCGTATCGCCGGTGAGCAGATACCCCCGCTTGCGGCTTCTCAGGTTGGCGATGGTGGCATCAATCTGGGAGAGATGGCGTAATACCTGTTCCGTGTGCCGCACCCACTCTTCCGAAGCCCGTTGCGCCTGCAAACTGCGGTAAAAGGACGCACTGCCGATGAGAAGTACTGCCGTTGCCGCTGTGAACCCCAGCAGAACGTTGCGGATCATGGGAGCAAACACTTTTTTCACCAGAAGCATCATCACCGAGGAATCACCCTTTGTACCAGTCTAGTGTCCCAACCGGTTAATCTGGTAATCAATTCCCTGCTAATTGCCTGACCGTGCCGCTGGCCAATCCGTTGCACTATCCGCTGGCGATGTTCCTGGCCGCCCTGGTGTTGGGGGTGGGGGTACGACTGTTGGCGTTGCCGCGCTGGCTGATGTTGCCGGTGGCGGTGGTGGTGGCCGTGGGGGGCAGTATGGTTCTCCAGCGACGGGAAGCCCGGCAACCGGATATTGACGACCCTGCTTTAGCACGGGAAATCCAACAACTGCGGCACCAAGTGCAAATACTCGTCCAGGGGGCAGAGAAAGTCCGTACTGAAGCGGCTCGATTATTAGCCGATGCCCCGGATTTGGATTTACTCATCACCGTGCAAGAGGTCTGTGACCAGGTGCAAACACTCCCCCACGCTCTGGAACAACGGGTACAACGGCTCCGGGACATGGACGATGCGGTGCTGTCGGTGGCAACCTTAGAAAAACAACTCGCCCAAGTCCAGCGGCAAAAACGGCGGGTGGGACAAGTCGCCGGGGCACAACTCGACCAGTTAGAAGCCACCTTACAGCGCAACATCCAACTGGCGCAGACGGGGCAAGATACCCGTTTAGCCCAGGTGACGGCCTTGGCAACCTTAGTCCAACATACTGCCGGGGTTCTCCAACATTTGCAAAATCAACTGCGTACCTGTGATATTCGCAACCAACAGCAGGTTCAGGAATTGCGCACGTTAAGTGAAACGTTGCAGGGGTTTGAACAACAGATGTCCATTTTGGTCAGCCGGGTTTAAGCCTCATGGATTTGATGCGCTCCCTGCCGTTGGGGTTATACCTAGAATCCCCGCAAACCTGGGTACACCGCCTGGATGCCCGGGTGAAATTGGGCTGGTTAATGGCGTTTTTATTAACCCCCATTTTGGCGAATAACCTCTGGCGGGGAGGAATAGTGGCCTGTTTGTTGCTATTAACCCTCATTTCGGGTCTGCCCCGCCGGGTGTGGGTGAAACAGGTGCTGGGGCTGGGGGTATTTGCCCT
>JAUQVQ010000012.1:0-12589 GCA_039794725.1 Gloeomargarita sp. HHBFW_bins_162 | reverse complement strand
CCGGTGTTGCCTGGTGATACGGTAGCCACGTTGCACGCCCGGATTCAGGTGCAGGAGCATCGGCTGTACCCGCCAGCGATTCTGTGGGCGGCGATGTGAGGGTAAATATCAAGAGATTAAAAGAAAACTTCAAGTTAGTAATCATAAGGGTAGTCCTATCAGGGCACCTCTAAAAAATTGGTGATGAGCGGTTGCCGGGGGGCACTCCCCGTTTTTGGTTCTCTGTAATCTCTGAATTTTTACTAAGAGGCTCTTTTCCCGATTGAATAAATAGAGGTGCCCTTAAAGCCAGGGGAAAATTCTCTTGCCAGAACACCGGAATTACAAAGAACCAGAGACGGGGGCTACGCCCCTGCGACCGCTAATTCACAGTCTTTAGAGGTACTCTTAAAGCCAGGGGAAAATTCTCTTGCCAGAATGCCGGAATTACAAAGAACCAGAGACGGGGGCTGCGCCCCTGCGACCGCTAATTCACAGTGTTTAGAGGTACTCTTAAAGCCAGGGGAAAATTCTCTTGCCAGAACACCGGAATTAGAAAGAACCAGAGACGGGGGCTGCGCCCCTGCGACCGCTAATTCACAATTTTTAGAGGTACTCTTAAAGCCAAGGGAAAATTCTATTACCAGAAGGCCGGAATTACAAAGAACCAGAGACGGGGGCTGCGCCCCTTGTTCCAAATTCAAAAAGGATAACTGTAGAAGCGGGAGTACCCTCTGGCAAGCCCAGGCGTTATGCCAAGGGTTATATTTCGCTGAGTCGCACGCACGTTGCCCACAAGACGGCAGATTACTCCGCCAAGGCTTGCCGAATCGGGGCTAAGGGTGGATTATTCAAGACTTGGAGAGGTAGAGACGTGCGACTTAATTGGCGGGCATAGGCCGCCGTCAAAAAGGGCGCAAATTCCGCCCGGTTCGCTAGATGCACCTGGTTAAACGCCAAAGTCAATACCTTCAAGTACATTTGCGCCACTTCGGGAGTCGGTCCCACCACATCTACGGGTAAGGGAATTCCCGTCGCCCCCGACCCCAAAATCGAAAAATGGCTTGCCCCTTCCATAATTGCGAAGTATCGCTGGGCACTGCCCAACCAGGTAAACGGAGTAATTTGTTCATACAATGACGGGGCGGCAACATCCTGCGTCGCCGTAACAAATAACGTGGGAATCCTCACCTGCGCTAAACCCGTTGCCCCAAACAACGCACTGCCCACCGGGTTGACTGCTACCACCCCCACCACCCGCTCATCCCGAAATTGCACCGGCGGATTTTCGAGACTTCTACCTGGACATTGTAATAACAAGGAAAGGTTCAGACCCACGCCCTGTTCCACTTCACCACAGACCCGACTCAAATTCGCCAGATTTAACCGGGCACCGGCCACGGCCAAAGCGGTATAGCCCCCGTAGGAATGTCCCACCACCGCCACCCGTTTCATGTTCAGTTTTTTGGCCATATCCGGTTGGGCAGTCAAAGCATTGAGCACAAAGGTAATATCCCGGGGACGGTCAACCAATTCCTGCGGGACAATGTACTCCTGTTCCTTGCCATCCAACACCCGTTGCAATCGTTGGGCATCACTACCAGGGTGTTCCGGGAGGATGACCCCAAACCCATGCGCAGCCAAATGTTCGGCCAGATAGGCAAAACTCTTGCGGCTGTCCCCCAATCCATGCGAGATGACAACCGTAGGTGCATTGTCTTGACTGGGTAAGTACACGGTCAGGGGCAACGTGCGTTGGCGAGTCGGGTCGGTCAGGGTTAACTCTTGTACCTGCCATTTGAATGTTCCCGGTTGGGTGAGGTTGGGCAAATTGGCGGGCAGAGACTGGCGGGCTTGTTGGCGAAATTCATTATCCAAAACCGTAAACACGCCGTTCACCTGGGCAATGTAGCGGTTAACCTGGTTCATAATGGCCAAGCTCCGCACCAGATTGAGCCGTATGGTACTGTCGGGAAATTCGCGCAAGACACCCAGAAACGTTACACCTCCCGGTTGTTTTGCCGCCTGAACCAGAGCTGTTTTCACCGCATTGGCTCCATTCTCCCCCTGGCCGGTCTGCACGACCAGCCCCAAACGAGACAGCATAACGCGCCCGGTGGACGTACCAAAAATGCGATTAACCGTGTCTGCTGTTACGGGAATGGGCTGTTTGAGCGTACTAATCATCCGCTCCAATTCTTGAGGGGGCACCTGCGAGACCAAAAACTGGAGTTTACCGGGGGCTTGCCCGGTTTTAATGTAATCTTCTAATTCGGCCACCGCTACGGGAAATTCCAAGCCGCCAAAGCTGAGCACAATCGTGTCCGCCGCCTGCGCCTGCAAATTCGGTACAGACAACAGCATTACCCCCAGTACCGACCAACCCCACCGTTGCATTATGAACACCGTTATATGACGATAACCTGTCTTAACAGGATACTCTTTTTTGCCACATGGTTCCCCTGATTAGGCAATTGCAACACCTCGCCCAAGGCTACCGGGGCTTTCACACGCCGGGGCATCAACGGGGACGGGGCGCACCGGCTGTATTACGCCAATGGTGGGGCGATGCCGTATTCACCAGCGATTTAGCCGAAATTCCAGGGCTAGATAATCTGTCGCAACCGGCAGGGGTATTACGGGATGCCCAAGTGCGGGTGGCCGAGATTTTTGGGGCAGAACATTCTTATTTTTTAGTAAACGGAGCCACCGCCGGGATATTAGCGAGTTTACTGGCTGTGCATCGGGAGAATGGGGTAATTTTACTGCCGCGCTGTGTGCATCAATCGGTCATTCATGGATTGATTTTAACAGGGGCTAAGCCCCTTTTTATCACGCCGGAATGGGATGGGGAACAGCAGGTATGGGGGGGCATTAACCCAGAGAAATTACGAGCAGTTATTCAGCAAAATGGTCATAGTAATATCACGGCCTTGGTACTCAGTTCTCCGACGTATAAGGGGGTCTGTGGCGCAGTTAAAGAATGTATTGAAATTGCCCATGCGATTAACATCCCTGTGATTGTAGATGAAGCACACGGTGCCCATTTTCCGTTTCATTCCCAGCTCCCCGATTCCGCATTAGAATTGGGTGCAGATTGCGTCATTCATTCTACGCATAAGGTGCTCACGTCGTTAACCCAGTCTGCTGTACTCCATTCTCAAGGAAATCGCCTTAATCCCCAACGCATTCAGCAATGTTTAAGCCTCGTGCAATCTACCAGCCCCAGTTATTTACTGCTGGCTTCGTTAGTGGCAATGGCAGAGCAAATGGCGGCACAGGGGGAAAAATTATTCAGCGAATTATTAGAACATACTACATGGTTAACCCAAGCAATTAACCAGATACCTCAATTAAAAACACTAAAAATCAACCCGAATCACCCGGGATTTACGACCCAAGACCCCACCCGCTTAGTTGTGCAAACTGCAGAATTAGGCACCACCGGGTTTACCCTCGATGAACTGTTACACGAGCAATACCACATCACCGCTGAATTTCCCGATTATGGGGATTTAACCTTTATCTTATCTCCTGGTCATACCCCAACGGATATGCAGATTTTATTAGATGCTTTGCGGGCAATTAGTCACGAAATCCAACCCCAACGGTTATTATCCATCCCCCCGTTACCACCGATTACGCAACAAATGTTGTCGCCCAGGGAAGCCTTTTTTGCCCCCCAATGTCATGTATCTTGGTCAGAAGCAGTGGGGCGGATCAGTGCGGGAACAGTGAGTGTTTATCCCCCGGGCATACCCCTATTAATTCCCGGCGAATACATTACCCCGGAAATCGTGGATTATCTGACATTCATCCAGCAAATGGGCGGTGGGATCACTGGATGCGACCCGCAGCAAACAATGGCTATTGTTAGTAACTGGTAAACATTCGTATTAAATACCCCAAAATAACCCCGATTAACAGAGCTACCCACTGACCAGAAGTAATAAAATTATTCCAGGCATTACTCATATCGGCCAAAATGTCGGGACTGGACTGCTGGGCAAAAACCACCCATACACTGATGGCAAAAATCCCAGGGTAAATGATTTTTTGGGGGGGGATTGGCTTCATTTGCACACCTCACAACAATACTTTTGGGTTATTCCCTAGCATAAACGGATGATTTGGGTTTCGTAAATTGGGTGTATGGATTTTCCCGGATCGCACCGGATATATGGCAATCCCTTTTGAATTTAGAACAAAGGTCACAGGGACACCGCCCCCATTCAATGAGCAGTGGCACGACCCTGGTGTAATCGGGGCATCGATAATGGAGCGAATGCGGCGGTGGAGTGTAGCAGTCCTTTTTCAATTTGCAACAAAGGTCGCAGGGGCGTAGCCCCCGTTTTTGGTTCTTTAACCTATTTGTTTCTTAAGGGCACCTCTAAAAATTGGTAATTAGTGGTCGCAGGGGGCACCCCCCGCCTTTGGTTCTCCATAATTTCTGGATTCTAACTAAAGGATTCTTTGTCCGATTGAATAAAGGGAACCTCTATTAATTCATGATTAGCGGTCGCAGGGGCGTAGCCCCCGTTTTTGGTTCTTTAACCTATTTGTTTCTTAAGGGCACCTCTAAAAATTGGCAATTAGCGGTCGCAGGGGGCACCCCCCGCCTTTGGTTCTCCATAATTTCTGGATTCTAACTAGGGCACCTCTAAAAATTGCGAATTAGCGGTCGCAGGGGGGCACCCCCCGTCTCTGGTTCTCTGTAATCTCTGCATTCTCGCTAAAGGATTCTTTGTCCGATTGAATAAAGGGAACCTCTATTAATTCATGATTAGCGGTCGCAGGGGCGTAGCCCCCGTGTTTTTTTTCTCTTTTTGGTTCTCGAATCGTTTAGGATTGCCATAGTTCAGCTTACCTCAAACCTTAACGGTCAGCCACCGACTGAATCCGAGGGTGGAAAACCCCATCATTTCCTAATATCCATTCAGTGTTGGGTGTGTCCAAACGATTCAATTCTTGGATGAGTTTAATCGTGCGTTTTTGACTGTCTATGGCAGGGATGCCCTCATTGTGGAGCGTAACCGGGATCACCCGTGCCCCCACTAATTGCCGCTCACGCGTAAAACGGGTTTCTAAAATGAGCGAATACCCCAATTCCCCTTGTGTCCCCAGGGTGCGATACCCCATAAAATTCCCCAACGAATAAGCAATCAATTTCCCCTGATAAACCTCAATCGCCCGGGGCACATGAGGGCCATGACCCAACACTAAATCGGCTCCCGTTGCAATCATCGTGCGGCTGAATAAAATCGGATTGCCGCGGGGTTCACCGAAAAAAACCTCATTTTGATTATACGTCCGCAATGCCCCGGTGCCTTCTGCTCCCATGTGAGCGGAAATGATGACGAGATCAGCTTGGGAACGCGCTTTTTTGACCAGATGTTTCGCCGTTTCTAACTCCAGAATGGAATTGTGATAACTGTAGGGACTAAAGGCAATCCAAGCCAACCGCACCCCCCGCACATCCTGATAGAAAATTTCTCCTCGTCTGCCAATCGTTTGTACCCCCACTTTTTGTAAATTCTGTACCGTATCCCGCAGGCCAATATCGCCAAAATCACCACTGTGATTGTTTGCCAAATTAAATAACGTAAACCCCGCCGCTTGCAAAATTTGGGCATAGCTAGGCGGCACCCGAAAGGCAAAAACGGAGTGATGATTCACGTTTTTATTACTGTAAGCATGGGTGGTGATGGGAGCTTCCAAATTGCCAAATACCACATCCGCCCCGGCCAATTCGGCGTGCACCCGCTGAAATAAGCGATGGGGTTCGGGATACAACCGCCGGTCAGGATAATCCGTCCCCGGAATCACATCGCCCACCGCTCTAATCGTAATTACTACAGGCGATGGCACCGGCGTCGGGGTTTCGACCGTTTCCGGGACAGCCTGAGCAATCGTTACCGGAGGATGCACCTGATACGCCAACCAGCCCCCGCACACCAACGACGTTGCCCCCACCACCCCCAACACATACGGCAACCACAACCGCGAGGGCGGAACCGCCGCCGTTGCGTCCAAATTCACCACCACCTGCCAGTCGCCGCCATCGAGCCAGATCGGTTGCCGAGCCTGATACTGTAACCGTGCCAAACCCCGCTGCACAAAACGAGTCCACCCTGCCGCCGCAATGCCTGCCTGTCGCCCACAGTGGATGACCAACTGCCGCCCCTTCCTCTGCACCCGCACCCGTAACCCCCGAGGCCGCAGTGCCTGATTCATCAATGTTTCCAACGCCTGGGGATGCCCCTGCTGGGCTTTCTGCCACAACGAACGCTCCATGACTTCCTCACCACCACAGTTAAACAGCTACCGGTGAGGAAGTGAACCCTAGCAACGTTAGCAAAAAATAAAGCGAAGATAATTATAGTTTACTTACTTTTTTGCTAAATTGTCCAGATAGCGGCTGATGCCCTGGGCAATCCCCTGAGCAAGTTGTTGTCGGTATTGACTGGTGGCTAAGCGCGGCGCATCCTGGGCACCCGTCACGTAGCCAACTTCGACTAGGGTTGCCCGCATGGAACTCCGGCGCAGGACATAAAACCGAGCCTGCCGCACCCCCCGGTCGGTGGCATTGGTGGTGGCGAGGACGTTTTTGTGAATGCTGCGAGCCAACCATTGCCCGTTTTGGTAGTAGTAGGTTTCCACCCCATTCACATCCGGGCGATTCATGTTCAGGGCGTTGGCATGGATACTGACCAATAGCGTGGCATTGACCCGCTCGGCCAGGGCAACCCTCGGTGCCAAATCCAAAGTCGTATCCTGCGTCCGGGAGAGCACCGCCCGTATCCCCTGTGCTTCCAACAGCCGTGCCACCCGCCGGGAAATATCCAAGACAATTTCTTTTTCCTGAATGCCGCCTCGGCCAATCGCACCGGGGTCAGAACCGCCGTGGCCGGGGTCAATGAGTACAGTAAAACGGGTAGCCGGACGGGCGGGTGGATTTGTGGGACGGGGAGCGGGATTGGTTGGGCGGGTTGGGGTGCGAGACACTGCCGTTGGGACGGGGGGAGTCAACAGCATTCCCTGGGGGGTGGTGCGGAGTTGCCAATCCGGGTCGCTGGTTTTGACTTCTAAACTCAGGCGCACACTCTGGTTGAATCCCGGTTCCACCCGGAGATTGTAGGGACGGGTTTGATTTTGGAAACTGCTACTTACCGCCGTATTCGGCAAGTCAAGGTAAAGCCATTGTCTATCGGTTGACCGAATGAGCCGCCCCACTACACTCGGTCCACTTAGGCGCAGGAGAATGCCCGGATTTTGCCACTGCGCGGCCTGGAGAATGGTACTGGCCTGCACCGGGGCTTGGGTGTGCCACACCACCGTCCATCCCTGTTGCCCCTGGGGCTGTACCTGTACTTGCGCCGGACTGATCGGTTCCGGCACCGCCACCACCAACCGAGCCACATCGGGCTGGTATTGGGCAATCCGCACCTGGGTATGACCAAAATCCTGGTGGGTCTGGGGTTGCGGCCAGCGGGTATTGGGCAGGTCAATCACCAGCCGTTGTCCCCCGATCACCTGCACCTGGGGTTGGGTAGGGCTATCGGTGCGAAATTCCAGCTTCTGCCGCTGGGGGTCATAGCGCCAGGATTGCAACGTCGCCCGTGCCCACCCCGGCATGGCGCACGCAACCCAAGCAATAACCGCTACTGCAATTGCACCAACTGGTTTCAATCGCGTTTCTCCTGCACACGTTGGTTTAAGTCAATAACTTTGCCGCCGGGAGCGATGACGGTACGGTGACTTACAGTAAGATAAAGGTCATGGAACAAATGTTCCGGGTTGAGGGCTTGAGGTTCAATTCATTTCATCATGCGTTGTTAACGAGGAGCATCATGGAAGCCGAAGAACTCCTACAGCTTTATGCCCAAGGGGAACGGAATTTTAGCCGGGTGAATTTGAGTGGGGTGGATTTGTCCGGGGTTGACCTGCGGGGGATTGACCTGACGGCGGCCAAATTGAGCGGTACCTATCTGACCAATGCCAACCTAGACGGGGCAATTTTGAACCAGGCGATTCTTCGGGAAACGGACTTGAGCGGAGCCTCCTTGAAAGGGGCGGGGCTGATGATTGCCAAACTGAGCGGGGCGATTTTGTGGCAAACGGATTTAACCCAGGCGGATTTGGGGGGAGCCAACCTTTTCCAAGCGGATTTGAGTCATGCCAAGTTGGTAGAAGCGGACTTGAGTCGGGCGTTGTTGGGCGGGGCGAATTTGACCCAGGCGAACCTCAGTCGGGTGAACCTGTGGGATGCGGATTTGAGTCGGGCGAATTTGCGGCAGGCGGACTTGAGCGAAGCCTCGTTGCGGGGGGCGGACTTGTCCCGGGCGGTGTTGCAGGGGGCGGTGTTGACGGGAGCCAAGCTCTCCAGTGCCATTTTGAACGGAGCCAATTTACGGGATGCGAACCTGAATGGAGCCAATCTCACCCAATGCGACCTGAGCAGTGCCAATTTACGGGGAGCTGATTTTACCAACGCCGACCTAACCGGGGCAATTCTGAACCGGGCGATTTTGGTGGACACGATTCTCCCGGCACTCCAGCCCCCCGAAGCCGTTCCCCATGCCTAAAACCGGCCAAAAAGGGGAAGAGTGGGTGGCACAATGGCTCCGCCAGCAGGGGTGGGAATTGGTGGCGCAACGGTGGCGGTGTCCCTGGGGCGAATTGGACCTGGTCATGCACACGGCGGATGCGCTCGTATTTATTGAGGTGAAAACCCGTCGTTGCGGCAATTGGGATGCAGATGGCGCCCAGGCGATTACCCCCCAAAAGCAAAACCGACTGCGGCAGGCGGCAGCTCTGTTTCTGGCGGCGCAACCCCGTTGGCAGGATACACCCTGTCGGTTCGATGTGGCTCTGGTGCGCTGTCAGGGGGAACAATACCATCTGCACAGCTACGTGGTGGGAGCGTTTCAATAGCCCCTTGCCCTGAGTGAAAATTTGGGCTAAGATTAACAAATGTCATGTTTTGAATGGCACCGACAATGGCGAAAAATAAGGGCGTGCGCCTGGTCATTACCCTCGAATGTACCGAGTGCCGAACCAATACGGATAAACGCTCGGCAGGGGTGTCCCGGTACACCACCATGAAAAATCGGCGCAACACCACCGGGCGGTTAGAGGTCAAAAAATTCTGCCCCTACTGCAACAAACACACCATTCATAAAGAGACGAAGTGATGACGTTTTATCGGCGGCGGGTTTCGCCCATTAAACCAGACGAACCCATAGATTACAAAGACATTGACCTGTTGCGGAAATTCATCAGCGAACAGGGGAAGATTTTGCCTCGACGGGTGACGGGTTTGACGGCCAAGCAACAGCGGCGGTTGACCCTGGCGATCAAACAGGCGCGCATTTTGGCACTGCTTCCGTTTGTCAATCGGGAAAATTAGAAATTAATCGTTAACCGTTTACCTTGGGCAAATCCGGGGGCATCGGTTAGAATTTTAGCTATCATTACTTACTCTTACTTTCTCGTACTGACTTCGTGACCGCCACCCCCCCGCCCCGTCGCCCGACCAATCGCACTGTTCCCAACATTAACGAGCGGATTCGCTTTCCCAAAGTGCGTCTGATTGACACAGATGGCACTCAGTTGGGGATCATGTCGCCCCGGGAAGCCCTTGCCCTGGCGCAGGAACGGGAATTGGATTTGGTGGTCATCAGTGAAAAGGCCGACCCCCCCGTCTGCCGCATCATGGACTACGGCAAATACAAGTTTCAGCAGGAAAAAAAGGCACGGGAAGCCAAGAAAAAACAGCAAACCGTGGAAGTCAAAGAAGTGAAAATGCGTTACAAAATTGACGAACACGATTACCAGGTACGGGTCAATCAAGCCAAACGGTTTTTGAAGGACGGGGATAAGGTGAAAGCCACGATTACCTTCCGGGGGCGGGAATCCCAACACAGCGAATTGGCCGAAGAGTTACTCAAGCGGTTAGCCAGCGATTTACAGGACGTGGGCGAAGTCCAACAACTGCCCCAGAAAGAAGGCCGCAACATGATTATGATCGTTGTACCGAAAAAACAAGGCGGTTAACGCTCCCGCAGTCGCCAGCCAATATCGTCCCGGTAATAACAATCCGTGAAACTCACCTGTTTCACCCCAAAGTAACTTTGCTCCAGGGCTTCGGCGAGGGTGGCTCCGTACCCCGTAATCGTCAACACCCGCCCGCCATCGGTAAAAATCTGGTTGCGCTCCCGCTTGGTACCGGCATGAAATACCAACGCCCCGGTGGCCTCGGCCAAATCCAGCCCCCGGATCGGATAGCCTTTGGTAAATTCCCCCGGATAGCCCCCGGATGCCAGCACCACCGTGGCCGCCCACCCCGGTTTCCACACCGGCGGGGATACCTGCCCCAACCGTCCCTCCGCACAGGCCAAACTGAGTTCCAACAAACAGGAATCCAACAGCGGCACAATCACCTGGGTTTCCGGGTCGCCAAACCGACAGTTAAACTCCACCACGAACGGGTCGCCCTGGGGAGTTACCATCAACCCCGCATAGATCACGCCCCGATAGTCAATACCTCGCCGTTTCAGCCCCGCCAGCAACGGCGTAAAAATGTCCTGCTCCACCCGTTTCAGGAGGTCTCCCGTCAGCCAGGGCACCGGCGCACAGGCGCCCATCCCCCCCGTATTCGGCCCCGTATCACCCACCCCCACCCGTTTGTAATCCTGAGCCGGGAGGAGCGGGTAGAGGGTTTCCCCATCGGTCAACGCCAAGACCGACACCTCTTCGCCCGCCAAAAACGATTCCACCAACACCTGCTGCCCCGCAGTGCCAAATTGACCCGCCAGAGCCGCTTGCACCGCCTGCACTGCCGCCGCATGGGTGTGGGCCACCGTCACCCCTTTGCCTGCCGCCAACCCATCCACCTTCACCACCACCGGCAGGGGCTGTTGTTCGATGTAGGCTTGCGCCGACGCCAACTCCCGAAACACCTGGGCGGGGGCGGTGGGAATCCCCTCAGCCTGCATCAATACTTTTGCCCAAACCTTGCTGGCTTCTAACTGCGCCCCGGCTTGCCCTGGCCCCAACACCCGTAGCCCCTGTTCCCGCAGTTGATCCGCCAACCCCAGAGCCAAGGGCATTTCCGGCCCGACAATCACCAGACCCACCCCCTGCACCAGCGCAAACCGGGTAATGCCACTCACGTCCACCGGCAACATGGGCATATTCACGCACTTGTTCAGGGTCGCCGTGCCCCCGTTGCCCGGTACACAGAATATCTTGCTCACCTGGGGCGACTGCGCCAACTTCCACGCCAGAGCGTGTTCCCGACCACCCCCCCCCACCACCATCACTTTCACTGATTGCACTCCCCGCAATACATACTGAGTTAAGGCCGTTTCCAGGCTAATGTTACCCCATCGGCCAAAGGCAACATGGTCAAGTTAATGCGTTCGTCCTGATGCAATTTGTGGTTAAACTCCCGGATCGCTTGAGTTGATCGGTCTTGAACTGTTGGATCAGCCACCGCCCCACTCCACAACACATTATCCACCATAATTAAACCACCGGGGCGCACCAATTGCAGACATTGTTCATAATACGTCCAGTAATTTTCCTTATCGGCATCAATAAAGGCAAAGTCGTAGTAATTGGTTTGCCCCTGCGTGAGTAGGGTGGCGAGCGTTTCTTTGGCCGGAGCCAAACGCAGGTCAATTTTATGCGCCACCCCCGCTTTTTCCCAATACCGCCGAGCGATTTGGGTCGTATCAGGGTTCACATCGCAGGCCAGCAGGTAACCGTCGGGGGGCAGAGCCAACGCCACCGCCAGACTGCTGTAGCCGGTAAATACACCAATTTCCAGCGTCCGCCGTGCCCCCATCAATTGCACTAAAAACGCCATAAACTGGCCTTGCTCTGGGGCAATTTGCATCTGGGCACCGGGCATCGTTTGCGTTTCCTGGCGCAATGCTCGCAGGATATCCGGCTCCCGTAGCGAATGCTGGAGCAGGTAGCGGTACACATCCGGTGTTAGGTTCAGGGTTTGCGGCGACATGGGCAGAGGGGATGAACTGCTTTTATGATGCCAGTTTTCCGTACACTGAGAGAACACCAACGAGGGGCGGGATGCGGCCACTGTATTTTTTGGTACCGGGAACCACCAAAGCCTATCACTGCGGCGGCCTGTGGGCGGAATTAAAGCTACTGGCATTGGCGCAATCCTTGGGTTCTGCCACGTTGGTGACCTACCGGCAACGGGAACCCGATCACTTATTTTTGGATGATTTACTCAAGCAATCGTCAACCTCAGGAATTTTTGTGGTTAGTTGGGGGTTTCATGTCCCGCAATTAATCGAAAAAATACGCCCCCATCCGGTGGTCTATCACGCCCATAGTACTGGGTATGGGTTTCATCTTCCCGCTGGGGTTCCCATTATCACCGTGAGCAGAAATAGTATGGGTTATTGGGGACAAAAAGCCCCCCATGCGCCCATTTATTATTTGCCGAATGTGATCAGTGATGAATTTTACAACCAGGGGAAAAAACGGGATATTGATGTGTTAATTATCGCCCGCAAATCATCGCCCTATCTACTGAATCGTTTAGCCCCCCGACTGCACAAGCATTGCCGGGTGGAAG
>JAUQVQ010000011.1:3848-13055 GCA_039794725.1 Gloeomargarita sp. HHBFW_bins_162 | reverse complement strand
CTTCGGCAAGTCTTTGCCGGACTAACCAGTCCTCCGATTGGACAAAGGTGAGCAATTTTTCCACCGCCGCCACCGCCCCGATTTCGCCTAAGGCGGCAATCACCGCCTGCTGGATCACGGGTTCTGGGGCAGCCAACGCCTGCATCAGGACATCGTAGGCACGGCTGTCCCCCAAATTCCCCAGCGAGACGGCGGCACTAAAGCGCACCAACCATTCCGTATCTTCGTACAGAGCATGGATCAGGGGTTCTACCGCCCGTTCATCGCCCAAATACCCCAACGCTCCGGCGGCATCGGCACGAATCCCATAATCAGGGTCATGTTGCAGTAAATGCACCAACAGCGGCAAACACTCTGGAGTGGGTTTGACCCCCAGACCAAACACCGCCATGGAACGGATTTGTAAACTCTCGTCGTTCAGGGCTTTTTTCAACAAGGGAAATGCGTCCGCCGGAGCCACCTCCCGCAGAGCCACCAACGCCAAGAGACGGTCTTTTAACTGGGGACTCTCTAACTGCTCGGACAAGTGCGCCAAATTCACCATAGCAGGCTTGACTCCAGATTTGTAACATTTCTTAATATCATCATAGCGAAAGGGGAGTCAATTGGCGAGAAATTCCTTGCCGAAACCACCGGGCGCAGTCATCATAGGAGTAGAGAACCCCCATCGAGAGAGTAGGTATGTTCAAATTTCTTACCAAAGTGGCGGAGTACGGTCGGGATGCGGTGCAGGCGGCTCGGTACATTGGGCAGGGTTTGTCTGTAACGTTTGACCACATGCAACGCCGACCGGTGACGGTGCAGTACCCCTACGAAAAATTGATTCCTTCGGAGCGGTTTCGGGGACGGATTCACTTTGAATTTGACAAGTGTATTGCCTGCGAAGTCTGTGTGCGGGTTTGCCCCATTAACCTGCCGGTGGTGGACTGGGAATACAACAAAGAAATGAAGAAAAAAGAACTTAAACACTACAGTATTGATTTTGGGGTGTGTATTTTCTGTGGGAATTGTGTGGAGTATTGCCCCACAAATTGTCTATCTATGACGGAAGAATACGAGCTTTCTACCTACGACCGGCATGAACTGAATTACGATAACCATGCGTTGGGTCGTCTGCCGGTGAATGTGACCCAAGACCCGATGGTGCAACCGATCCGGGGGCTGGCCTACTTGCCGAAAGGGGTAATCGAAGGCCATGAAGTCCCCCATACGGAACGGCGGGCGGGTCTGCGACCGGAAGAAATCCTCGAGCAAACGCAGAACTAGGGCATACAATACGAGCAGGGTATTTGGGAGGACGGATTGTGACCTTAGCCGATGGGGTACAACTGGTTAGTTTTGCCATTTTGGGTGGGATGATGGTGGCCGCCGCTTTGGGGGTGGTTTTGTTGAATAACATTGTCTATTCGGCCTTTTTGTTGGGGGGGGTATTTATCAGCCTGTCTGGGTTATACGTCCTGCTCAATGCGGATTTTGTGGCCGCCGCTCAGATTTTGATTTATGTCGGGGCGGTGAATGTGCTGATTTTGTTTGCGATTATGTTGGTGAATAAGCGGGAGGTTTTCACGCCGTTGCCGCGCACAGGTTTACGGAATTTATTAACCACGTTTGTCTGTTTTGGGTTGTTGGCACTGCTGGGCACGATGATTGTAACGACCCCTTGGGCGGTGGATTGGGGAGCGCATCCGGCGAGTTCGATTGTTCGGATTGGTCAGCATTTTTTCAGCGGGTTCCTCTTGCCGTTTGAGTTGGCCTCGGTGCTGTTGCTGATGGCGTTGATTGGGGCGGTGGTATTGGCACGCCGGGAGTTGATCCCGGAGCCGGAATTCCCGGAAGGGCCAGCGTTGAGTTTGCCGGAGCGTCCCCGTCCCGATGTTCCTACCCTCAGTGGTCGTGCCCAGCAGTAGGGATGATTAGATTAGATAAACATTTGCACACTGGCATCAAGTTGTTGATACAAATGGGCTAAGGTTCCCGAATTATCCAATAGGTAATCCGCCCAGAGCATTTTCAGGGGTAAGGGTAATTGCGCTCTAATCCGGGCGTGGGCTTGCGCTGGCTCCATCGGCTGACGAGCGATTAGGCGTTGGTACTGTTGCCGGGGGGTACACCACACCACCCACACCTGCTCGACCAAATCGGTCATCTGGGCTTCAAATAGCAGGGGAATACTGAACACCACAGGCCGATGGGAGCGAATACCTTGAGCATAAATTTGTTCATACATTTTTCGTACTTGCGGATGGATGAGGGATTCCAGCCACCGCCGTTCCTCGGGGTGATGAAATACGCGTTCACCCAACCATGCCCGGTTGAGCTGGCCTGTGGGGGTGATGACTGACTCGCCGTAGCGTTCCCGAATGGCATGAAACGCCGGTTGACCGGGGGCTACGGCATCACGGGCAAAAATATCCGCATCATAAATCGTGATATTGTATTTATCCTGTAAATACTTGGTTACGGTGGATTTGCCGGTAGCGATGCCCCCGGTTAGTCCCAGAATCATCGCTTATAGTTGGGCGCCGACGGGCATTTTCAAGGCATCCGGGAGCAGGTTGGGAAACAGGGGTAAAATTTCTCGGGTGAAGGTTTCGGCGGCACGGGATTGGTAGCGGTTGGGGTTGAGAATCAGCCACAATGTCCGGCGAATACTGATATTTTCAATGCGTACCCGTTGCAAGGTGCCTAAGTCGAGTTCTTTCGTAATGGCCGAATTGGACACAAAGGCGGCTCCCAACCCGGATTGCACGGCATTTTTGATGGCTTCGATGGAATTTAACTCCATTTCCACCCGGAAGCGGCTGGTGTCAATGTCGTACTGGCTGAGGATTTTATCAATCACTTTGCGGATGGTGGACTGGGCATCGAGGGTGATAAAGCGCAGTTGGTACAGTTCATCCCGGCTGATGACATCGCCCCGAGTGAGCAGATGTTTGGGCGGCACAATCAACACCAATTCATCCTCGGCAAACGCCCGCACGTCTAGGGAATCCTGCAATTCCGGGGGCACTTCCCCGCCAATAATCGCCAAATCCAATTGTCCATTGGCGACGCTCCAACAGGTGCGGCGGGTGGAATGGACTTGTAGTTTCACGGAAACTTGGGGATAGCGTTGGCGAAACAGACCAATCAACCGGGGCATCAGATACGTCCCCGTCGTCTGGGACGCACCCACAATTAGGGTGCCGCCTTGCAGGTTTTGCAGGTCATCCAAGGCTCGGCAGGTTTCTTCGCACAAGGCTAAGATTTTATCGCCGTAATGCAAAAGCAGATGCCCCGCTTCGGTCAACTGCGCCCGTCGTCCCCCCCGGTCAAACAGGGGAACATTCAACTGCCGTTCCAAATTTTGCACCTGTAAACTCACCGCCGGTTGCGACACGTAGAGGCTGTCGGCGGCTCGTTTGAAACTTCCCTCGGCGGCAATGGCCTTGAGAATCCGCAGTTGGTCTAGGGTAAAGGGCAATTCAGTCATGTGAGGTCACTGCCAACCATTTATTCATACAGTACGGGGTTTGGCATCATTTCGGTACCGTTGTGTAACTTTTTTGCGACAAATGGGGTGTTGGTGCGGCAAACCGTATCCATCACGCCTATTATCGGGCGAAACATCTTTGGTTTACAATCGCCCAAAGCGTCTCTGTCGGTGTTGAAATGCGACGAGGGCTTGGTGGAAACTCTCCCGGTCAAAATCCGGCCAGAGGGTTTCGGTGACGTACAATTCGGCGTAGGCAATTTGCCACAGCAAAAAGTTACTGATCCGCATTTCCCCGCTGGTACGAATGAGTAAATCCGGGTCGCAACTGGTTGCGGTATAGAGATGTTGGGCAAACCGGGTTTCATCAATCTCCTCCGGGGTCAGTTCCCCCCGTTGCACCTGGCGGGCGAGGGCTTGGCAGGCACGGACAATCTCCTGGCGTCCCCCGTAGTTGGTGGCGACGGTTAACCAGACCCGCTGGTGGTGTTGGGTCAGGGCAACCGCTTCCTGGATTTGGCCTTGCAATCCCTGGGGCAGAGCTTGCAGATGGCCGACAAATTCGATGCGTACCTGTTCCCGGATCAGTTCCTGCAATTCCTGGCGCAACACCCGCTCAAACAGGGTTAACAAAAATTCCACTTCCAGGCTCGGTCGCCCCCAGTTCTCGGTGGAAAAGGCATAGCAGGTCAGGTGGGGAATCCCCCAGTCTCGGCAACAGCGCAGGAGTTCCTTGAGGGTTTCCACCCCCTGTTGATGCCCCACCACCCGGGGTAACCGCCGTTGCTGTGCCCAGCGACCGTTGCCGTCCATGATCACCGCCACGTGTTGCGGCAAACGCTGGGGGTCGAGGTCCGCCGGTAAGGTCAGGAGCGGGTCGGGTACTGTGGGGGGACTGCGCCGCTGGGAATGGGTCATGCCAACACCACGCATAAATCAGGGATGATGAGCATCATAGGCGATTTTTCCCCTGTTCCAGATGTTCCCGCAGTTGCGCCGGGGTGAGATTCGCCCAGAGTTTGCCCCGACAGGCCAAAGCCACCTGCCCGGTTTCTTCCGAGACCACAATCGCCACCCCGTCCGGCTGGTGTTCCGTCACCCCCAGCGCCGCCCGATGGCGAGTGCCCAAGCCCAAGGCCAAGGATTGGGTAGAAATGGGTAAAATTACTCCCGCCGCCAAAACCTTACTATTGCGAATCACCACCGCCCCGTCGTGCAGAGGACTCAAGGGACAGAGCAGGCTGAGTAACAATTCCGCCGAAAGGTGGGCGTGCAGGTTCACCCCAGGCAGGGTACTGGGAATCGCCGCCGCCGGAGCCAACAGCACCACCAACGCTCCCCACCGCCGTTGGGTACATTCCGTCACCACCTTGAGCAGGACATCCACATCGGTTGGGGCGGGCTGCCATTCCCGGCGTTGCCAATGCCAGGGCGGGAGAAACCCCAGCAACAGTGCCAGTAAACCCAGCCCTTGCGCCGTCCAGGGTAAATGGTACGCCTGCGCCAGTACCGCCAATGTCCCCACCAAAGCGACCCCAAGCCCCCGCCGCCCCAACAACACCGGCAGGAGCGCCAGTACCCCCGCCACCAGCAGACTGTCCCAACGTTCCATCGCTGTGGTGATCACTGCCCCCCTATTATGGGCAGGAAATGGGCAGGGGTGCGGCGCAATCGCTTCCCTAACGGGGGACACACCCGGCACTGAAGGTAAAGCCCGGTGCCACCAGGGGGAGAATTTGGTCAATGGCGGCCAGGACTTTGGGCAGATTTTGACCGTCGGCTTGGATTTGCTGATACATGGTCATGGCTTTTTGGGCATCGAAGCTAATATCGCCCGGATAGTTTTGGATCAAACTCAGGAGCGTCATGGGGTTGTTCTGCGCCGCCTGGCTCAAGCCGGTTTTAATCGCCGCTACCCCATCGCCCCCGTCAACCGGTTGGACAAAAGTGGCGACCTGCTTGAGGATAATACCGCCGATAAAACTATTCATCATCGTGTTGAGCGTGTCCATCGGCAACGGGATGGAGGTGGATAAAAATTTCTGGGCATCGGCGGGTTTGATCCCGGCCAACGAGAGCAGACTGATCAATCGTTCCGAGGCTTGCCCGGTCGTGGCGAGGGCTTGCAAATCGCTGACGGTCACAGGAGTGGCAATCGGCCCAAAACGCACCATGACCTTTTCCGCCGCCCAACTCGGTAACGCCCATAAACTCCACACCACCACAGCACCCACCAAACTACGCCGTAGAGTCGCTCCCATCATAAAAATTGCTCCGAACGATTCTGGTTTACATTAGCACTTTATCAGGACTGCCCCTGGGGTTGGGGGTTCCCCGATTTGCCAGCGGCTGCCCAACAGCGGTAGAGTAAAACTGTTCATAATTCTTAATATCATGGCAACGACAGTAGATTGTGCGACCGCCTGTGTCAACGGCTGTGTGTTGGGGGACAATTGCCCGCACCGGGAATACCTGGCGGCGGCGTTGAAGTTTGTGGCGGAAACCGACCTGGATCGGATGGTGGAGGTCGCCCAGGCCAGCGCTCCCCAACGGATGTTGCGTCAGTTGGAGAAAGGGAACCTGCCGGGGTATCCCCAGTCCTAGAACCGTGACCAAGGCGGCTCCCGTATTAAGAACAGTGACCCAGGGAGTGTTTGGTTATGGTTCAGCTCCGCAAATCGGCTTGGTCGTCCACCCTTCCGGCTCCCCATCGGCGGTGGTTGTGGCTGGGGTTTGCCCTGCTGATGGGGTGGGGGTTGATTCGGGTTTTACCCCTGCTCCCATCCCCGGCGTGGTTGGCGGTACCGACGGCGGCGCCTCTGCCCCTGTGGGGAATAACTTTAACGATTGTGGCGGTGTGCTGGGCAATCACCCGCTGTTACCCCCGTCCGGGCACCTGGTCCCGGTTGCTCGTCTTGGCGGTGATGCTGGTGTTGACCGGGCGGTATCTGCTGTGGCGGCTGTTGGGCAGTCTGCGCTGGGATTCCTGGGGAGTTGCTGTCTTTTGCCTGGTTTTTTTGGCGTTGGAAGTGTTGAGTTCGGCGGGGGGCTGGATTCAGTTATTTCTCATGGCGCAAACGCAGGATCGTCGCCCGGAAGCGGATGTGTACGCTGTGGCGGTGACGGCCGGGAAATATCGCCCGACGGTGGACATTCTCATTCCCACGTATGATGAACCGGCCTTTATCCTGAAACGGACGATTTTGGGATGCCAAGCCCTGGACTATGAACCGAAAACCATTTATCTGCTCGATGATACCCGCCGCCCGGAAATTCGGGCTTTAGCGCAGGAATTGGGGTGTGAATACATCACCCGCCCGGATAACCGCTATGCCAAAGCCGGGAATCTGAACCACGCTCTGTCCTTGACGCACGGGGAATTGATTGCGGTATTTGATGCCGACTTTGTCCCGACCCGCAATTTTTTGACTCGCACGGTGGGCTTTTTCCAAAACGAACGGGTCGCTTTGGTGCAAACGCCCCAGAGCTTTTACAACTCCGACCCGGTGGCGCACAATTTGGGCTTAGACGAGGTGTTGACCCCGGAAGAGGAAATTTTTTACCGGCAAATTCAACCGATGCGCGACGGCGTGGGGGGAGTGATCTGTGCGGGAACCTCGCTGGTGGTGCGGCGGCAACCGTTGCAGGCGTTGGGTGGGTTTGTCACCGATTCCCTGAGTGAGGATTATTTCACGGGGATTAAGCTGGCGGCGCAAGGGTATGAGGTGATTTACCTGAACGAGAAACTCAGTGCGGGGTTAGCAGCAGAGAATATGGCGGCGCACATCAGCCAACGTCTGCGCTGGGCACAGGGGACATTGCAAGGGTTCTTCATTGATAGCAATCCCTTTACCATTCCGGGGTTGAATTTCCAGCAGCGGCTGGCGCATTTGGAAGGTTTTTTGAATTGGTTTACCTGCTGGGCACGGGTGGGGTTTTTGTTGATTCCCGTCGTTGTAGCGGTGTTTAACACGCTCCCGTTTCGAGCCACCCCTGCCGAAATTATCTATTACTTCCTGCCCTACTATTTTGCCCAATTTATTATTCAACCCTGGCTCAATCGCCACAGTCGTTCTGTCCTCACGGCTGATCTATATGTCCTGACAACCTGCTGGCCGTTGAGTGTGGGGGTGTGGCAAACGTTGCGGCATCCGTTTCAACGGGGGTTTCGGGTCACACCCAAGGGCTTGAGTAATCACCAGTTCACGGTAAATTGGCCGTTGATCCGACCCTTGCTGGTGTTTTTGGGGTTAAATTTTGCCTGTTTTGTCTGGTTCATGGTCACCCAGGGCTGGCAGTGGGTCTGGGTATGGAGTATTTACAATTTAATTATGTTGTGCTTGGCGTGTCTGGCGTTGGTGGATGCACCCCGATTGTCCCCCTATCCCTGGTTTGCCTTACAAATGCTGGTGCAATTTCAGCAGGGGGAACGCACCGCCTGGGGGCTAAGCGCCCGGATGTCGGAAACCGGGGCGCAGGTGAACCTAACGCAAGGGCGATTGACTCCCGGCATGGTGACGGTAACCTTACCGGAGGTGGGACTCACCCTCACCGCCCACGTTACTGCGCCAACCCATGGGCAGGTGACCCTTGCGTGGACGGATGTGACCTTGGAGCAGGAGCGGCAACTGATTCCCCTGCTGTTTTGTCGGCCGGGGCAGTGGCAGGAGCGCACGGTTCCCGGTGAATGGCGAGCGTTGGGGTGGTTGCTCCAAGCCCTGGTGCGCTGGCCGTTTAGGGATAGAGTCCGGGTGCGTAGGCCTCGATAACCCGACCGCTGGCGGCGTGGAGAATCAGCAGGTAGTCACAGTGGGCACATTCGGTTTCCAACCAGCCCGATTCCGTCTGGAGGGAACGCTGGGCATACTGACCGCAGTTGGGGCAACGAACCAATTCTGATGGCATTTTTGGTAATCCTCTAAAAATGGGTTTATTAACGGTTATTCTTGATCCCCATCATAAATCAGTCCATTTATTTTGTGTTTTTCCCTTAATGAATCTTTGGGGTTGCGTGGCACGTAGTACAGCAAATTTTAGTATTTTATGTTACAGTAAGGAGTTAGCAAGGTTCAATCGTCTCAGCAGTCATCGTGCGGGGGTATCAATTGCATTCCCACCGGAGATGAGAACTCAGAGTATGGCAATCCTTTTTGAATTGGCAACAAGGGTCGCAGGGGCATAGCCCCCGTCTCTGGTTCTTGGTAATTCGGGCGTTCTGGCGAGAGAATTTTCCCGAATAAAGGGTACGTCTAAAAATTGGTGATCGGCGGTCGCAGGGGCGCAGCCCCCGTCTCTGGTTCTCGGTAATTCGGGCGTTCTGGCGAGAGAATTTTCCCGAATAAAGGGTACGTCTAAAAATTGGTGATCAGCGGTCGCAGGGGCGCAGCCCCCGTCTCTGGTTCTTGGTAATTCGGGCGTTCTGGCGAGAGAATTTTCCCGAATAAAGGGTACGTCTAAAAATTGGTGATGAGTGGTCGCAGGGGCGCAGCCCCCGTCTCTGGTTCTTGGTAATTCGGGCGTTCTGGCGAGAGAATTTTCCCGAATAAAGGGTACGTCTAAAAATTGGTGATGAGTGGTCGCAGGGGCATAGCCCCCGTCTCTGGTTCTTGGTAATTCGGGCGTTCTGGCGAGAGAATTTTCCCGAATAAAGGGTACGTCTAAAAATTGGTGATCAGCGGTCGCAGGGGCGCAGCCCCCGTCTCTGGTTCTTGGTAATTCGGGCGTTCTGGCGAGAG
>JAUQVQ010000011.1:0-3748 GCA_039794725.1 Gloeomargarita sp. HHBFW_bins_162 | reverse complement strand
ATTGGTGATGAGTGGTCGCAGGGGCGCAGCCCCCGTCTCTGGTTCTTGGTAATTCGGGCGTTCTGGCGAGAGAATTTTCCCGAATAAAGGGTACGTCTAAAAATTGGTGATGAGTGGTCGCAGGGGCGCAGCCCCCGTCTCTGGTTCTTGGTAATTCGGGCGTTCTGGCGAGAGAATTTTCCCGAATAAAGGGTACGTCTAAAAATTGGTGATGAGTGGTCGCAGGGGCGCAGCCCCCGTCTCTGGTTCTTGGTAATTCGGGCGTTCTGGCGAGAAAGGCAGGGTGAACACGGATCATGCGCCGATGGGGTGAGGATTTTCCCAGGCCGGGGGTCGTCCCATGAACGGCGCTTGGATTAACCATTCCGTTTCCACTACCCCAAGTTGCGGATGCACCCACACCTGTGCCAGCGTTTCAACGCCGTTTTTGCCCAATTCCACCCGCCCAAAGTGATGGAGGGTGCTGTTCCCCACCGGGCGCAGGCGCGGAACGACAGCGGCATTGAAATATACCGTGCCCTGTTCATCGCGACTCCACATCCGGCGTTGGCCGAGATTTCCCCGTAACTGCCGGTGCATATGCCCAAAGACGACTAGGGGAATCCTGACTCCCTCCCTCCGGGTTACGGTCAGAGCTGCCTGCAAATCCGGGTCGCCGTAATCCCCCCCCACCGGCGCCCAATCCCGACCACAGGGAGCGTCCGGTTCGGTGCCCAACCCCGCCGGGCCATTGTGGTTGAGCAAGATGACCTGTTGGGATTGCGCCTGCCGAATCGCCTGGGTAATGCGAGCCTGGGAATCGTCCCACCCGTTCACACCAAAGTATTGGTGGTAAAAATCACCCAATTTCCACTCGGAACCGCCCCAACTGCACGGTCGCCCTCCCACCACCGTTACGTCCAAATCGGGAAACTCTCGGCGGGCGTAGCCCACGTGCAGGTCGCTTAATAGTTCTAACTGGGCGTGCAAACGGTCTTCCTGCTGACGGTCATAGGGACATTTACGCCGACCCCAATCCGTTGCCGTGTACCAGGCATCATGGTTGCCCAAAACCACCGCCTTCGGCCAAGGCAACGCTGCCACTTGCCGTACCACCTCAAGGGATTCGTTGCCAAAATCCCCCACAAATAAAACCAAATCCACCCGCAAATGCCGCAGTGCTTCGGCATCAGCCGCCTGCCACTGGTCATGCACATCCCCGACAACAGCAATGCGGATCACGGTGTGTCGAGGGAACCACTGGGAAAGGTAAACGTACCACTGCGAGTCCCGCCTTCCGGATTGTGCAATTGCAAAAACAGCCGCAAATGGTTAAACGATGTGCCCCACAGGGTTACGGGTTCGTCATAGCCCTTGAGAGTGGTGGTGTAAGGGCTAAAAAATTCTTTCGCCTGATCCATATCCTCAATATAGCTAAAGGTACTATTGCCTATCGCTACGTCTAACCCCAGGGAGCGGGTGGCCGATTCCAACCGAAACGCCGTATTTACCGTATCCCCCAACGCCGTATATTCCGGGCGTTCGCCACTGCCGCTGTTGCCCACCATTGCATAGCCCGTGTTCAACCCCACCCCCACCCGCAATGGCCCTGGTAGCGGATGTTGGTAATGCAAATTTGCCGTAGTTTTATCAATCGCCCAGATGGTACGCAACAACCGCAACATATCGTTCTGGGACGGACCTTGAGTGTTGTGAATCCAGACCGCCATCACCGCATCGCCGATGTATTTATCCACCCGCGAACCAAACCGCTGGATAATCTCTCCCACCTGCCGAAACCAGGAACCAATCGCCTGAGACAACAGGGCTTCATCCACCTGGCGAGCCAACAGACTAAATTCCCGAATATCCACCACCAGCACGGAAATCAAACAGCGCACGTGTAATACTTCGGTGGCACTTTCCGTCACTTCCGTCTGGACAGGGGGGACGGTCGTGGGTTGGATGGAATTTCGCACATGAAAAACCATTTTGGTTTCGCCAATGACCAATTCATCCCCGTCCCGCAGTGCCATCGGAATACTCACCCGGCGACCCCGGAGAAACGAGCCATTCCGACTGCCAAAATCAATAAAATAGTATTCCCCCGTATCCAGGCGTTGGATCATAGCGTGGTTGCGGGATACCCAGCGGTCAGCCAACACAATCCCATTGCGATCCGCCCGGCCAATGTTCCAAGTAGTGCCCCCGACAAGGGGAATGTATTGTTCTCCTGTGGGTGTAGTGATCAGTAGATAAGCGGCTGAAGTAGTCACATGGCCTCAACGATGGCAACGTCTGCAAATCGGTGACGTTTTTAAGTGTATCTTACTGAATTGTGGTTTCTTTGGGAAATTCGTGTTTTTACCTATAGAATGCATCTCTGTCGTTCCTACCTGGTGGCAGGCGATTATTTTGGGGTTTATTCAAGGGGTCACGGAATTTTTGCCCATCAGTAGCATTGCTCACCTGCGGATTGTGCCAGCGTTTTTGGGTTGGCCGGACTTTGGCGCGTCCTTTAGTGCCGTGATTCAGTTGGGCAGTCTGGTGGCGGTGTTGGGGTATTTTCAGCGGGATTTGCGGCAACTGGGGCTGGGGTTTGTCCAGGCGGTACGCAAACGGCAGTGGCAATCCCTACCCGCCCGTGTCCTCATGGGAATTTTGATCGGCACACTTCCCATTGTGCTTGTGGGCATGGTGATTAAATTCACGGTGGGTTCTCCCCCCCGGGGTCTGCCGGTGATTGCGGCGGCGTTGATCGGGCTGGGATTACTGCTGGAGTGGGCGGAACGGGTGGGCAGTCGCACCCGAAGCATGGCCGATATTCGTATCAAAGATGGGTTCTGGGTGGGATGCGCCCAGGCAGTGGCCTTGATTCCCGGGGTATCTCGTTCCGGGGCAACCTTAACGGGGGGGTTGCTGTTGGGTTTGGAACGACCGGCGGCGGCGAGATTTTCCTTTTTGTTGGGTATCCCTGCCCTCTTTTTAGCCGGAATTGTCGAATTTGTCACCGAAATTCAATTCACGAGAGAAAGCTTAATCAGTGTGATTTTGGGAACCTTATCAGCACTGATTTTTTCCTACCTCGCGATTGATTTTTTACTCAAGTTTCTCCAGCGTCATAGCACGCAGGTATTTATTATTTATCGAATTGTTTTGGGCATCATTATCCTCGTGGGTTGGGGGTTGGGATATTGGCGTTAAAGGCATCTGTGGCAAAATAGACTTCTTGCATGATTCTTAAATTGTTCTATTCACCCTCACCCCCTGCCCCTCTCCCATCAAGGGAGAGGGGAGAAAACCAAGACGGGGCTACGCCCTGCGACCCTTGTTTCACATGCAAAAAGGACTGCTATAGCTGGCTTGAATAAACGGTACCTCTAAAAATTGGTGATTAGCGGTCGCAGGGGGGCATCCCCCGACATTGGTTCTCCGTAATCTCTGAATTCCAGTTATTAGACTTCTTGCATGATTCTTAAATTGTTGTATTCACCCTCACCCCCTGCCCCTCTCCCAGAACGGGAGAGAGGAGAAACCCAAAACGGGGCTACGCCCTGCGACCCTTGTTTCACATGCAAAAAGGACTGCTGTAGCTCGCTTGAATAAACGGTACCTCTAAAAATTGGTGATTAGCGGTCGCAGGGGGGCACCCCCCGACATTGGTTCTCCGTAATCTCTGGATTCCAGTTATTAGACCTCTTGCATGATTCTTAAATTGTTGTATTCACCCTCACCCCCTGCCCCTCTCCCAGAACGGGAGAGGGGAGAA
>JAUQVQ010000010.1:0-13212 GCA_039794725.1 Gloeomargarita sp. HHBFW_bins_162 | reverse complement strand
TCGCCCCCGGAACTACCGGCGGCCACAGCCCCGGGATTCGTACCACGACGGTACACATCTGCCCCCATTTGGCTGAGGTTGCTATTCAATTGATTGAGTTCTAGGCGGAAATTATCCAGTGGGGTCATGGAATCATTCATCAACCGGCGAATCCGCCCCACCCGTGCCGCCGCCTCCGATTTGATGGCTTCATTGATGTAGGTGCCATGCTCCCGCAAAGTGGCTTCGTACAGGGACAACAAGGCATCCGCTTGGTTTTTGAGTTCGATAAATTCCCGCCGCTGGGCGTCCGCCTCGGCATTGAACGTGGCTTCCAAGGTCAAGCGTTTAATCTCTTCGGCGCTCAAGCCCCCGGTGTTGGTTAAGCGCACCGATTGACTGCGGCCGGTGCCCTTGTCCATCGCCGTCACCTGTAAAATGCCGTTGGCATCAATCTCAAATGTCACCTCAATCTGGGGGACACCCCGAGGCGCAGGCGGAATCCCGGTCAGTTCCAGCCGTCCTAAACTCTTGTTATCGGCCGCCATCGGCCGCTCCCCCTGGAGAACGTGAACTTCCACCACCGTTTGGTTGTCCGTAGCCGTAGAAAACACCTGGGACTGGCTGGTGGGAATGGTGGTGTTGCGTTCGATAATGCGGGTGAAAATGCCCCCCAAGGTTTCAATCCCCAACGACAGCGGGGTTACGTCTAACAGCAACAGGTCTTTGACCACCTCGTTTTTGCCGACAATCCCCGCCTGCACCGCCGCCCCAATCGCCACCGCCTCATCCGGGTTGACCGACTTTTCCGGGGTCTTGCCCTCAAAATATTCCTGAATCGCCCGTTGTACCGCCGGAATCCGGGTTGACCCCCCCACCAACAAAATCCGGTCAATATCCCGGGGTTTCATCCCCGCATCCCGCAGGGCTTGCGCCACCGGCTCCAGCGTCCCCTGCACCAAATGCCGGGTTAAATCTTCAAATTTCGCCCGCGTTAACTCCACATCAATGTGTTTCGCCCCGGTGGCATCGGAGGCAATAAAAGGCAGATTAATCGTCGTACTCAAGGCACTGGAGAGTTCAATCTTGGCCTTTTCGGCGGCTTCCCGCACCCGTTGCAGAGCCATCTTATCTTCGCGCAAATCCAAGCCTTCCTGTGCCTGAAATTCACTCAAAATCCAATCCACCAAACAGGCATCAAAATCATCCCCCCCCAAGTGGTTATTCCCCGCCGTGGAGACCACCTCAAAAATGCCATCCCCCATCCGCAAGATGGACACGTCAAACGTCCCACCCCCCAAGTCAAACACCAACACGGTTTGCTCTTGATCCTGTTTGTCCACCCCAAAAGCCAAGGCCGCCGCCGTCGGTTCATTGACAATCCGTAACACTTCCAACCCGGCAATCGTCCCCGCATCCTTAGTGGCTTGCCGCTGGGCATCACTAAAATAAGCCGGAACCGTAATCACCGCCTGGGTCACCGGTTCCCCCAGAAAATTCTCCGCATCCTGTTTTAACTTTTGCAAAATAATCGCCGAAATCTCTTGGGGCGTGTGGGTCTGGTTGCGGATTTCCACGTTCACCGTGCTGTCTTTGCCCGGCACACACTTGTAGGGCACCCGCCGCCGTTCATCCTCCGTTTCCGCCCACCTGCGCCCGATAAAGCGCTTAATACTAAAAATCGTATTTTCCGCATCCGTCACCGCCCGCCGTTTCGCCGGTTGCCCCACCAGGCGTTCCCCATTCTTGCCAAACCCCACGACACTCGGGGTCGTACGCCCCCCCTCCGCATTGGGAATCACCGTGGCCTGACCACCCTCGAGTACCGCCACACAACTGTTGGTCGTACCTAAATCAATACCCACGATTTTCGCCATAGCACCTACCTGACCAGTCTGAGAAGGGATAAGCAGAACAAGGCTTTATGTAGGATTCCCAAAAAATCAGTGATGACGATCACCTAGCTGGAATTTTTTTTCAGAGAACGAGAGGAACAAAACCGCCCTGTTGGCAATCATACCCTGAAGGGGAAGTATGCGCCTAGTCTGCCGGGGATTCTGCCGCTCCCGTGGAAACCTTGACCAAGGCATGGCGCAGGATGCGTTCCTCCTCTCCCTGTTTGAGGAAATAGCCCCGGCGCAACTCCTCAATGACCACGCCTTCGGGATATTCAGCACTGGCCTCTTGCAGTACCGCCTCGTGCCGGTTGGGGTCAAAGGGTTGTCCCTTCCCGGGGATGGGCGCCACACCCAACTTTTTCAACTCCTCCACCATCTGCTTGTAAACACCCTGGTAATTTTTGTGAATTGCCATTCCCTCTTCCGTCTCCGGGCGAATGTGGGTGCGCGCCCGCTCAAAATTGTCCACCACGGCCAACAGTTCCTCCAATACCTTGGCTTTGGCCTTGAAGCTGGCCTCTTCCTGCTCCCGTTGCACCCGGCGGCGGTAGTTGTCAAAATCAGCGGCCAACCGCACCATCTGACTGCGCTGTTCCTCGTACTGTTGTTCCACCTGCGCCAATTTTTCCGTGAGGGCTTGGTGTGCCGCTTTTAAGGTCTCGTAGCGTTCCTGTGCCTGCGCCAATTCCTCCTGAAGGGACGCCAAAGTTTCCGGTGTGGGTTCTTCGGGAATGGTGAGTTCGCCAAAGGTGGGGGGAACCTCCGGGGCTTGAGTCTCCGCCACTACGGGTGGTTCAGGCGGGGGGTCAGCAAAGGGGTCAGGGATGAGTTCATCAGGTTGCAAATCAGGGTTGACCATACGGCTTACATCATTTCAAAAACGTAACCATTTGTTTCTAAGGTATCACTCCTTTTCATTTCTCTGTCCACCCAACCCACCGGCAAAAAAAAACATCTGCTTCGCTGGCTATCCGCCCTTCAGACTAAAATACCCAAAAACATAATGTGATCCTACACGGGTGAAAAAATCCGACAAACCCTTGGGGAATCTCGGCAGAGCGTGTAAGCTAGGATTATCATTGAGCCAAAATCTTACCAAACACTGCGCAGTCGTCTTCACCCTATGGTTAATTCCCCCATCAATGCCCGCCGTGCCCTGGTTACCCGTCAAGGCGGTGCTAGTCCCATCGTCAAAGACCTGATCAAAGCCGGTGTTGCCGACCGGGAGCAAATCGTCAAAGCCCTGCAAAAAAGCCGGGATGAGGGTCGTCCCCTCCCCGATGTCCTCCAGGAACTTACGGGTAAAGCCCTCCCCGCCGAACTGGTGCGGCAGTACAAACGGCAGCAACTGTTTGAACTCAAGGTTCTCTACGGGGTGGAATCCCTTGACCCGGAACTGAATCCCATCTCGTTTAGCCAGATCAAAGAATTGGTGGATGTCTTAATCCCTTTGGAAGTCTGCCGTCGTCATAGTTTTTTGCCGGTGGCGCGCCAAGAAGGGGACAACCCCAGTTTGGTCGTGGCTATGGTCAACCCGGACAATTTGCAAGCCTTGGATGAATTGAACCGGATCACGCGGGCGAAGGGGTTGCGGTTGCGGCGGCGGGTGATTGCCCAGGAAGATTTTTTACAATTGATTAACCAGTACGCCAATGAATTGCAAGCCGCCAAGATGGCCGGGGCGGCGCAGGCGGTGAATATTGAAACGGACATTGACCTGTCCCAGTACGAAGAACTCCAAGAAGCCCAAGAAGAAGCCGAGGTGGATTTGGCAACGGCGCTCGCCGGTTCGGAAGAAGCCCCGATTGTCGCCCTAGCCAATAATATCCTAGCCAAAGCCCTCATGGAGGGGGTTTCCGACATCCACATCGAACCCCAGGAAGAGTTTTTACGGATTCGCTTTCGTAAAGACGGGGTACTGCGCCAGGGGTGGGACAATTTGCCCAAGCAGGTGATTCCGGCGGTGACGTCCCGGTTTAAGATTTTGGCGAATTTGGATATTGCCGAACGACGGGTACCCCAGGACGGGCGGATTCGTAAAATTTTCCAGGGACGGAAAATTGACTTCCGGGTGAATACTTTGCCCATGCGGTACGGGGAAAAAATCTGTATGCGGATTTTGGACAACTCCTCGACCCAGTTGGGCTTGGATAAGCTGATCACCGACCCGGAGACTTTAGGCATTGTCCGGGAGATGGTCAAGCGTCCCTTTGGGTTGATTCTGGTGACGGGGCCAACCGGTTCCGGGAAAACCACCACTCTGTATTCCTGTCTGGCCGAGCGCAACGACCCCGGGGTGAACATCAGTACGGCCGAAGACCCGATTGAATACACCTTGCCGGGGTTGACCCAGGTGCAGGTGATTCGGGAAAAGGGGATGAATTTTGCCGCCATTTTGCGGGCGTTTTTGCGCCAAGACCCGGATGTGATTCTGGTGGGGGAAACCCGGGACAAGGAAACGGCGAAAACGGCGATTGAAGCGGCCTTGACGGGGCACTTGGTGTTGACCACCCTGCACACGAACGATGCGCCGAGTGCGGTGGCGCGCCTTTCGGAAATGGAGGTGGAATCCCACATGGTGTCGGCCTCCTTGATTGGGGTGTTGGCGCAGCGGTTGATGCGGCGGGTGTGCAGTGAATGCCGGATTCCCTACAGCCCCGCCCCGGAGGAACTGGCTCGCTTCGGGCTGAGCGGTTCTGGGCAGGGGGTGACCTTCTATCGGGCGAATACCCTCAATCCCGACCAAATCCGCCAAGCCAAGGCCGAGGGTCGTCCCATCTGTAGTAAGTGCAACGGTGGGGGCTACAAGGGACGGGTTGGGGTCTATGAGGTGATGCGGGTCACGGAGCGGATTCAATCCCTGATCACGCAGAATGCCCCGACCGAGGTCATTAAAGAAGCTGCCGTGGAAGAGGGCATGAAAACCCTGTTGGCCTACAGCTTGGAACTGGTGCAGCAGGGGTTAACCACCTTGGAGGAGGTAGAGCGGGTAACCTTTACCGATACGGGGTTGGAGGCGGAACTGAAGGCGAAACGGAAACAGGGGTTGGTCTGTCGGAATTGCCACGCCGCCTTGAAACCGGAATGGATGGAGTGTCCCTACTGCCTTACGCCCCGGTTTAGTGAATAAGTGACTCTGGAGAACCCACAAGGAGGACAGCGATGGAATTGATGATGGAAGATTTGATGGAGGAAGTGATCCAGCGGGGCGGGTCGGACTTGCACCTGTCGGCGGGATTACCTCCCTACATCCGCATCAGTGGGAAACTCACCCCCACCGATCACGAACCTATGACGCCGGAACAATGCCAACGGCTGATTTTCAGTATTTTGAACAACAACCAGCGCAAAATTTTTGAACAGAACTGGGAACTGGACTGCTCCTACGGGATCAAGGGGTTAGCCCGCTTCCGGGTGAATGTCTATAAAGACCGGGGGACGGTGGCGGCCTGTTTGCGGGCGTTGCCATCCAAAATTCCCAGTTTTGAGTCCTTGAATCTGCCCCCGGTGGTGCGGGAGATGTCCGAAAAACCCCGGGGCTTAGTTTTAGTAACCGGGCCGACGGGTTCGGGGAAATCCACCACCCTAGCGGCCATGATTGACAACATCAACCGCACCCGTGCCGAGCACATCCTCACGGTGGAAGACCCGATTGAGTTTGTCTATGAGCCGCAAAAAAGCATCATCCACCAACGCCAGTTGAATGAAGATACCCGCAGTTTTGCCAACGCCCTGCGGGCAGCCTTGCGGGAAGACCCGGACGTGATCCTGGTGGGGGAAATGCGGGATTTGGAAACCATCCAGTTGGCGGTGACGGCGGCGGAAACCGGGCACTTGGTGTTTGGGACGTTGCACACCAGTTCGGCGGCGCAGACGGTGGACCGGATGGTGGATGTGTTCCCGCCGGAGCAACAGCAACAGATTCGGGTGCAGCTTTCAACCTCCTTGGTGGCCGTGTTTAGCCAGACGCTGGTGAAGCGGAAAAACCCCAAACCGGGGCAATTTGGGCGGGTGATGGCGCAGGAAATCATGGTGGTGACTCCCGCTATTGCCAACTTGATCCGGGAGGGGAAAACCCCCCAGATTTACTCGGCGATTCAAACCGGGGGGAAATACGGCATGCAGACGTTGGAGAAGGTATTGGCCGACCTGTACAAGCGGGGCGAATGTACCTTTGAGGATGCCATGTCCAAGACCTCCAAGCCGGAGGAATTGCAACGTTTGATTGGGGGGGGGACTGCTCCTGCCGCCGGGACGAAGGCCGCTCACTAGGTTTGCTCCTGCACGTTTGACCCTTAACCCTTGTTTGGAGGTAAACACCCATGCCCACCTACGTCGCCCGTGTCCGTGATGCCCAGGGTCGTTCCCGAGAACGCCGACTGAAGGCGGAAACCATCAAGGATGCCCGCAATCAACTGCGGGAAGAAGGCATGTTTGTGCAGGAGATTAAAGAGGCCAAACCCTTCAACCCGATGGAAACCGAGCTGGACATCTCCTTCCTCAGTAGCGTCACGGTCAAAGACAAAGCCGTTTTTTCCCGCCAATTTGCCTCCCTGGTAAATGCGGGGGTGCCTTTGGTGCGGGGCTTGGGGATTTTGGTGGAGCAACAGACCAACCCCAAGATGAAAAAAGCCTTGGCCGCCGTCAGTGCCGATGTGCAACAGGGGACTAACCTTTCCGATGCCATGCGTCAGCATCCGGAAGTGTTTGACAACCTCTACGTGGCGATGATCCAAGCCGGGGAAGTCGGGGGGGTGCTGGATGAGACCCTCAACCGTTTGGCAAAACTGCTGGAGGATGCGGCCAAATTGGAACAGCAAATCAAATCGGCGATGGCCTACCCAATCGCCGTGACCGTGCTGGCGTTGGGGGTGTTTTTTGGGATGGTGCTGTTTTTGATTCCCATCTTTGGGGGAATTTTTGAGAGCTTGGGGGGACAACTGCCCGCCTTCACCCAGTTCATGGTGAATTTGAGTAAATGGATGCGCAACCCGGTGAACCTGCTCTTGGTTGCCGCGGTGGTGGCGGGAGCGGCGTTTGGCTATGCGAGCGCCTATGCGACCCGTGCCGGCCGGGAAGTGATTGACCGGATTGCCCTGAATGTGCCCATCTTTGGCGACTTGATCCGCAAAAATGCGGTGGCTCGTTTTAGCCGCACCTTTGGTTCCCTGTCCCGTTCCGGGGTGCCGGTGTTGACTTCGCTGGAAATTGTGCGGGATACGGCGGGGAATCAGATCATTGCCAATGCCATTGAAGCGGCACGGGAGGATATTCAAGCCGGGGGGTTAATTTCCCTGGCTCTGCAAAAGGCCAACGTGTTTCCCAATATGGCGATTCAGATGATCAGCATCGGGGAAGAAACCGGGGAACTGGATGCTATGGTCAATAAAGTGGCGGACTTTTACGAGTCGGAGGTGGAAGCCGCCGTCAAAACCCTCACCAGTGTCATGGAACCGATGATGATTGCGGTGCTGGGGGGCATGGTGGGGTCAATCTTGGTGGCGATGTACCTGCCCATGTTCAAAATCTTCGATCTCGTTAAGTAAGATAAAACACCGACCGGACGGGGGAGAGCGGCTTTTTCCCCTATTTCTGTTGGCAATTATTAAGATTCCTTGCTTATGATGGGGAAGTACACCCTGGGGTAAGTTAAGGAATTTTTTATTTTTGCCCCACATTCCCCACAGGAGCAGGCCATGAACTGGATTGAAACGGCGGTACGGTGGCGGCATGGCACGTTTGTCCTGTTTTGTCTGCTGGCGGTGTTTGGGGTGATTAGCCTGCTGAGTTTGCCTCTGGAGCTACAACCGGGGGGCGACCGCCCCGAAATTACCATTACCACCCAGTATCCGGGGGCGGCACCGGCGGAGGTGGAGGATTTGGTGACCCGGCCTTTAGAGGAGGTGTTGGAGCAGGTGCCGGGGGTGCAACGGGTGAAAAGTGCCAGCCGGGCGGGTACGAGTAGCATTTCCCTGGAGTTTGCCTGGGGCACGGATGTGAATCTGCGCCTGGTTGAGGTGTTGAACAAACTGCAACAGGCGGACAATTTACCCGCCGAGGCGGGTACCTCTGATGTGGAAGTGGTGGGCGGCAACAGTGCCCCGATGATTTGGTTGGTGATGACCCCCCAGGAGGGTTACCCCAGCGACCCCAACCGCTACCGGGATTTACTCGACGATGTGGTGGTGCCCCGCCTGCGGCGCGTGGACGGCGTGGGGCAATTTTTGGTCGTGGGTGGCCGGGAACGGGAAGTGGAAGTGATCGTCAACCCGCAAGCCCTGGCGGAACGGAATCTGCGCCTGGAGGATGTGGTCACCGGCCTGCGGACGAATAATCGGGATGTGCGGGGTGGGCCGTTGAATCTGGGTCGCCGGGAATACCGGGTGCGCACCGTCAGCCGTTCCCAGGAAGTATCGCAGTTGGAGGGGTTTGTCCTGCGGCGGGATGCCCAAGGCACGGTCTATCTGCGGGATGTGGGGCGGGCGCAGATGGGACGCAAACTCCGCACCAGTACCTTGTACTTCAATGACCAACAGGCGGCGGCGGTGGGGATCATTCGCCGGGTGGGTGCCAACGTGCCGGAGGTCTCCAGAGGGGTGCGCCAAACCGTGCGGGAGTTGGCGCAGGAATTCCAGCGGCAAAACCAGGGGGTGCGCTTCGTTTACAACTACGACGAGAGCGAGTACATCAACCAATCCGTGCGCCTGGTGGAGATGAATTTAATTACCGGAGCAGTTTTGGCGACGGTGGTGTTGATTTTGTTTTTGGGTTCCCTGCGGACGGTGGCGGTGATTGCCCTGACCATTCCTACCACGTTGATCACGGTCTTTATCGTCATGGCGGTCTTGGGGCGGTCGTTGAATATCATCAGCTTGGCGGGGTTGGCCTTTGCGGTGGGGATGGTGGTGGATAACGCCATTGTGGTCATTGAGAACATCTTTACCCATTTGCAACAGGGGAAAAGCGTCCTGCGGGCGGCGATTGACGGCACTCAGGAAGTATGGGGGGCGATGCTGGGTTCCACGTTAACCACCGTTGTCGTGTTTATCCCGCTTCTGTTGGTCACCGGGGAATCCGGGCGGTTGTTTGCCGATATTGGCATTGCCTTGACCTCGGCGGTGTTGGTGTCGTTGTTGGCGGCGTTAACCCTGGTGCCGATGCTGTCGGGCTTGTTTTTGGATGCCCAGGAAGCCCAACGCTTGAATCACCCCAACCTCGTCCCCTTTGGTCGGCGTTGGGAACGGTGGGTGTGGCTGGCTTCGGTGCGGTTTCGGGCGGTGCAGGAGCGGTTAGAAGGTTTTTTGCTCACTACCGCGGCCTGGTCGTTGGGGGCGGGGAAGATCGGGCGACGGTTGTTGGTGCTGGCGGTGCCCCTGTCGTTGATTTTTGTCAGTATTTTATTACTACCGCCGGTGGACTATCTCCCGGAAGGCAACCGCAATTTGGTGCTGTGGGCGGTGGAGCCATTCCCCGGCACGAGCATTGATGAAGCGGTACAGTTGTCGGAAGGGCCTCGGGGTTTTCTGCGGCAACAGCCGGAGGTGGAGCGGGTGATGTTTATCGAGCGACCGGGGCGCAGGGCGATTGCTGCGATTTTGAAACCGGAGTTTGCCACCGCTCGGGGCTTGCAGGATATGGTGGAGCGACTGCGGCGGGCATCCAATCAGTTTCCTGGCTATCGGTTTATGAATCCGATCCGGCTTTCCATTTTCCGGGACCCCGGCAAGGAATTTGAGGTGCAGATCATCGGCCCGGATTTGACCCAACTGGATCAACTGAGCCAACAAGTCCTGGGCGAATTGCGGGGGGTGCCGGGGGTGCGCAGTGTGCGGTCGAATTACCTGTTTGGGGCGCCGGAGTTGCAGGTGATGCCGCTGCGGGAACGGTTGCGGGAGGTGGGCTTAACGGAAGCGGATGTGGGGGGCTTGGTGGAAGCGGCTTTGGGGGGGCGGAAAGCCTCGGATTTCGTAGACGGCAAACGCCAGTTGGATGTGACGGTGAAGCTAGACCATGTCCTGGTGGAAACCCCGGCGCAACTGCGGGCATTACCCCTGTTTGGCCAGAACGGGAAGCGGGTGCAGTTGGCTGACGTGGCCGAAGTTGTCGAGACCACCGGGCCGGATGTCATCAACCATGTGGATTTGGAACGCGCCGTTACCCTGACGGCCAGTGTGGCGGATGATGCGCCCTTGGGGCGGGTCGTTCGGCAGGCGGAAAAACAAGTTCTGGAACCCCTGCGCTCGGCACTCCCGGCGGGGTATCGGGTGGAATTGTCGGGGACGGCCGACCGCCTGCGGGAAACCGTGAGTCAACTGGTGCAGGCGTTTGTCCTGTCGTTGTTTATCACCTATTTACTGCTGGTGGCCTTGTACCGTTCGTTTATCTACCCCTTGGTGATCATGGCAACCGTGCCGTTGGGGATGAGTGGGGCGTTATTGGCGTTGGCCGTATCCAATGTTATTCCCGGCCTGAACGTGCCTTTGGATATGATTACCGCCCTGGGGTTTGTGATTTTGACCGGGGTGGTGGTGAATAACGCCATTTTGTTGGTGGATCGGGCATTGCAATTACAAAATGATGGCAAAGACTATACAGAATCACTCTATTTAGCAACGAAGGATCGTTTACGGGCAATTTTTATGGCCGCCGGTACGAGTGTGTTAGGGATGTTGCCGTTGGCGTTGATTCCGGGGCAAGGGGCGGAACTGTATCAGGGGTTGGGTATTGCCCTGGTGGGTGGGTTGGCCTTTTCCACGGTGTTGACCCCAACGATTGTCCCAGCGTTGATGGCATTACTGCAGGATGTGCGGAGCCGTACCAGGGATACCGGAATCGGCGCGGCGGTGAGTCCATCAGGGAGCCAGGGACGTTCTTTGCGGTAGCTGTTTGCGCCCGATACAAATCAACGTTTTATAGTTTGCCTGATCCATGGGCACCGGAATTTGATTGTGATTGGCTCCCATCACCCAAACCTGCTTCTGGGGGAGAACCGGTGTGAGTCCCAAGCGATGATAGACAATTCCTTGCCCTTGTGCCCGGGTGATCACCCAAGAAACCTGCGTGAGCTGTGGGATGATGGTGTACTCTGCCAGATTCAGTCCCCGCGCGTCCAACTCCTGCGGTTGCCCCAAATACTTACTGTAAAAATTCATCACCTTGGGCAAAAGGTCAGCCGTACCATATACGTGATCCACGCCCTGTTCAGCGGGATGTTCGCCTAACAGGTCGCTACCCGGATAGAGGGGAATCGGTGAAGGGTCAGACATCACAGTCATACGCATCACTGCACTTATCCTAACAGGCCAGTATTCCTGGCGCATTGTAAACAAATATGAATAAATGTTTCGCTTTTACCGCCTGACAGAATTGACAGCACCAGTTATGATGAACATGGTTCCGCCATAGGTCTCATTGGGTCTGGCTTTGCTGGTTCCATTGCGGCAGTGGGCATTTTTATTGGGTTCAGGTTATGACCATCTATGTGGGCAATTTGTCCTTCAAAGCGACTGAGCAGGATTTGAAGGAAGTTTTTTCCGAATACGGGCCGGTGAAACGGATTACCCTGCCGATGGATCGAGAAACGGGACGAATGCGGGGTTTTGCCTTTGTGGAAATGATGGAGGATGACCACGAGGACAAGGCCATTACGGCTTTGGATGGGGCGGAATGGATGGGGCGGCAGTTGCGGGTGAATAAGGCTCGTCCCCGGGATGACAACCGGCGAGGCGGCTTTTAGGTTCGGGCAAAACTTCGGGAGGAATTCGCTTATGGAAACTGAAGATTCTCTCTCCCGAGGCACGATTCTGGTAGTGGACGACACGCTGGAAAATTTGGATGTTTTGGACGACCTGCTCACCGGGTATGGCTACGAGGTGCGGCGGGCGATTGATGGGGCGATGGCCTTGCGGGCGGTGGCGGCGGAACCCCCGGATTTAATCCTGTTGGACATTATGATGCCGGGGATGGATGGCTACGAAGTCTGTGCCAAGTTAAAAGCCGATTCCGATACCTGGGCAATTCCGGTTTTATTTATCAGTGCCCTGGATGATGCCCAGGATAAGGTGCGGGCGTTTGAAACCGGCGGGGTGGACTACATTCCCAAACCCTTTCAAGCCGCAGAGGTGGTGGCACGGGTGGAGGCCCATTTGCAGAATGCTTTATTGCAACGAATTTTGGAAGACCGGGGGCGGGCGTTGGAAGAACGGGAACGGGAGGTACGGCGGTTGCGCCAGCGAGTTGCCCGTTTAGAGGAAGTCTTGGGTTATTACGGGGTTGATCCCACTACGGTTTGAACTATGCGCTGGCCGCTCCGGTGGGTTGTGACGATTCCTTTTTTAGTCGTAACCACAGCGGCAACCGGGTTGGTGGGCTATTTATCGTTTCGGAACGGTCAGCAGTCGGTGCAGGTGGTGGCGCAGCAATTACAAACGGAGATTGCCAAGCGGGTGGAAATCGAGTTGCGGGATTTTTTGGATTTTGCCCCGAAGTTGGTGGCGATGAATGCGGATTTAGCCCGGCAGAATTTGCTCCAAGCCCAACCGCCGCGTGGGGAATCTTACCTGTGGCGGCAAATGACCCTGCAACCCCAACTGCGGGTAATTTATTTTGGCTCTGCCCAAGAGGGACGCTTTATCGGGGTGCGCCGTCGCATTGAGGACAATAGCCTGCGGTTGTACTTTAATACGGGCGTCGAATTTACCCTCAACGAGCAAGGTCAACGAGCCGTGCAGGTGAGTGGGATTGATCCAAATATGCGCTATGATGCCCGCACTCGTCCCTGGTACAAAAAGGCGTTGACCCAACCCACCCCGGTCTGGAGCGATGTGTATGTTTCTTTTAGTACGGGGCGGTTAATCATCACGGCGGCGCAGGTGGTGAAAACGCCCCAGGGGCGGGTATTGGGGGCAACGGGAGCGGACGTGGAACTGACCCGTTTGAGCGAATTTCTCAGTGGTTTGGCGATTGGGCGCACGGGGGAAGCCTTTATTGTTGACCCGCAGGGGTTGTTGGTGGCGGATTCGACCGGGAGTGCCATGAGTGTGATCCAGAACCGGGAGCGGGTCAACGCCAGCGACAGTCCCCATCCTCTAATTCAGCAGGCCGCTCGGTGGTTACAGTCGTCCCAACAGGGAAAACAGCCAACGCCCCAGCCGGTGCAGGTGGAGTTGGGGGGGGAAGCTCATTTCCTACATGCGGTGCCCTACCGTGACCCCAGGGGATTGGATTGGTTGTTGGTGTTGGTGGTGCCGGCGGCGGATTTTCTCCAGGAGATTTACGCCGGGAATACCCTGACGGCCTTTTTGTGCGGGGTAACGTTGGTGGTGGCCTTGGGGGT